>CAILUI010000466.1 GCA_903837355.1 uncultured Victivallales bacterium | reverse complement strand
TGGACCGCCAGGTTGTGGCCGCGGCTGTCGCCGAGGTGACGGCCGCCCTGGCGCCGGAACAGCGCGAAGTGCTCCTGCTGCGGCAGCAGGGAGTCAGTTTCCGTGAAATCGCCGAGATCCAGCAAACCAACATCAACACCGTCCTCGGGCGCATGCACTACGCCGTGAAACACCTGCGCCGACGGCTGGCCGAGTACCGCTGAAAGGGCACTATGGCAGTAAGGGTGAAACCATGAACTGCGACGCCGTCGAACGCGCCCTTCTGGAGGAGGGCGCAGACCTGTCTGCCGCCGTGCGTGAGCATCTGCAGACCTGCCGCGCCTGCCAGCACTTTGCCCACCTGCAGCAAGCCTTGCTCGACCACGCTGCCAGCGTGGTGCCGGCGCCGGCGCTCGAGCAGGCAGTCCTGGCGGCGGCGCACCGGCGCTTACGGCGCGGCTGGCGACGCTTACCGCCCCTGCGCTCCGTGCTCAGGGCGGCCGCCGCGGCCCTGGTACTGCTCGGGGCCATCGGCCTGTGGTCGCGCCAACGCCAGACGCCGCCGGCCGCGGCGACGGCAGCGCCGCAGGTAACGTCGGCGGCAGCCGGACAGCACTGGGCCGGCGCACAGGAGGATCTCCAAGTCATCGAGGACGGGCTGGAGGCCGCGCTGGCGGAACTGGGAACCGCGGGCACACCGGCCCGGGGAACGGACGCCGACGTGGGCAGCAAGGAGCTCTGGGATGCCCTGATGGAGTTGGAGTTCGACGTCTATTTCGAGTCCGAGAGCCTACGGCAGGCAGGAGGCTGAGCGCTGCCGCCGCTACCCCCAGGAGAACCCTACCATGGACCGTCTGATCTACGTTGCTGCTGCCTATGCCGCCAGCGTCGGTCTGCTCTGCGCCCAGCAGCCCGCCACCGCCACCCCGGCAGCCCCGGCCGAAGCCGCGCAACCCGCCGAAGCGCCCAAGGCGCCGGCCCGCGCGGAAGCCACCCGTAGCAGCAAGTCCGGCAACGGCGGCGGCGAGCGGGGCTCGCGCCGCGAGGGGGAGCAGGGCGCCAAACAGGGCCTGCCCACGGCCTTCATGGAGCGCCTGCGGCAGGAACACCCGGAACTGCACAAACGCCTGACCAAGCTCTACCAGGAAGATCGGGAGACGTTCTTCCAGGAGGTCCGGGCGCTGATGCGTGAGCGCGGCGTGCAGACCCCCGAGGGCGAAGGAACCACAACCCGCGCTCCCCATGATTCGTCTGAGGAACGGAAATGCGCCGAGTTGAGCCGCCTCTACCAGGCCAGCCAGGACCCCGCCGAGAAGGAACGGCTCAAGGCCGAACTGGCGGCGGCGATCCAGGCGGCCTTCGAAGCCAGGCTGCGGGGCTCGCAGGAGCGCATCGCGCGCCTGGAGCAGCAACTGAAGGAGTTCCGGGGCCGCCTGGGCCGCATGGAAGCCAACCGCGACAAGATCTGCGCCGAGCGCCTGGAGGACCTGACGGAGCCGGCCGAACTGCGCTGGGGCGAGAAGTGGTGATGGCGGTCAGGCCCCCAGGGTCTCGATGATCTTGATCAAGGGCAGGAAGAGCGCCATGACGATCGAGCCGATGATGACCGCCAGGAAACAGATCATCAGCGGCTCGATGAGCGAGACCAGGGCCTCGAGCGCCATCTCGACTTCCTCCTCGTAGGTCTTGCCGATGCGCTTCAACATGGTCGGCAGTGAGCCGGTCTGTTCGCCGACATCGATCATGCGCACCACCATGCCGGGGAAGATCGGCGCTTTCTCCAGGGGCGTCGCCAGTTTCTCGCCCCCGGCTACGGCCGCCTGCAGCCGTGTCACGGCGCGCACCAGGACCTCGTTGGTCGAGGCGTCTCGGACGATCTGCAGGGCATCGAGAATGGGCACACCGGAGTCGAGCAGCGTCCCCAGGGTCGAACAGAAGCGGGCGATGGCGATCTTACTGACCAACGAGCCGGTGGGCGGCATGGTGATGACATACCAGTCAAAGACGTTCTTGCCGACCCGAGTACCGACGAAGACCTTCAGGCCGACGACGGACACCACGAGCATGATGACGAGCGCCGTGAGGTGGTTCATCAGGAGGGTACTGGAGCCGATGACGACCTGGGTGAGCATCGGTAAGGGAATGCCTTCCAGGATCTGGTCGAACATCTCGGCGAACTTCGGCACCACGCCGATCATCAGGCCGAGGGTGATGCCGAGCGCGATTACGAGCACCACCACCGGGTAGGTCATGCCGGCCTTGATCTTCTTCTTCAGCCGCTCCGTCTTCTCGATATACTCCGCCAGCCGGGTCAGGACCTCGTTCAGGGAACCGGAAGCCTCACCGGCACGGACCAGCCCGACGTACAGCCGCGAGAAGGACCGCGGGTGGTAGCTCAGGGATTCCGAGAAGCTCATCCCCGCCTCGATCTTGCGCGCCAGATCGCCGGAGACCGCGCGCAGCGCCCGGTAGCGCCAGCCGCGGCTGTACTGCTCATTGAGGGTGCGCAATGACAGGACCAGGGGCAGGCCCGCGTCAAGCATGGTCGCCAGCTGGCGGGTGAACAGCGCCAGCATCCGCGGCCGGACGGCGTTGCTCAGGCCAAAGCGGCTCAGGAGGGTACCGCCGCGGCTCTCTTTGTTCGAGACGGCCTTCTCCAGGCGCGGCTGGACGGCCTTGGCTTTGGCCTTGGCCTGCTTCTTCTGCTTCGCCGCGGCGTCGGGCGAGTCCTTACGGCTGCGCCAGACCTCGATGGGGAACAGATGCTGGTTGCGCAGCTTGGCAACGGCCTCGATGTCGTCGGCAGCACGGACCTGGCCGCGCAACTCGCGGCCATTGTCGTCCATGGCCAAGTACTCGAAGACGACCTTCTCGGTGCCGCTGGAATCCACGACGGGCGGGAGTTCCTGATCGCGCGGGTCCATTCGGGCATTCATGCGGCATCACCTTCCCTAGTCGTCAGGACCGACGCGGCGTGCTTCCCCCGTGGTGCCAGGCCCGACCGCCGAGCACAGAGGCGACGGCCCAGGAAGCGGCAGCGAGGGTGCATGGAACTCGCTACAGTATAGACGCGCCGTGTGGGCGTCGCAAGCGTCGGCATGCGGCCGCTGCAGCCGGGGGCTGGATTCTCATTCCTGCGACGTCCCCCCCGCGACGGCCGCGCCGACCCGGCCGGCACGCGCCGGGCGCAAGTCCGCTCCGTAGGGGTCTGCTTGTACTCGATCCGCCGTCCCAACGCTGCGCTCCTGCGGCGGCACCCCCAGTCGTAGAAGCCGCTGGTTCGCCTCTGCCTCTTCAGCCCCGAAGGGGCGTAGTCCTCCAGCCCAGGGCACCGCCCTGGGTACCGGGCATACCCCAGATTCTTAGCCCCGAAGGGGCGCGATACCTGGCGTGCGCCGCCCCTGGACTGT
>CAILUI010000465.1 GCA_903837355.1 uncultured Victivallales bacterium | reverse complement strand
TGAGCGCGTGAGAACGTGAAAGCGTGGATTCGTGGCAGACGGCCGGCACACGCGCCGTAACCCTCACGCAATCACGCTCTCACGCTTCCACCGTGCCGGTGACCAACACCGATGGTCGTTGGGAAAACGGAACAGCCCTGCGGGTTGGCCGCGCGGGCTTGCGCCCACCGGCACGGGGAATGAGATTGTCTGACGGTCGTAGGAGGCTCAGGGCATGGTAACGCTGCTGAATATCGGCAATACGCACACCCAGATCGCGCGGGTGAGCGGCGGCCAGGTGACGCTGGTGCGACGGGTGGCGACGATGGAGCTTGTGGCGGGGAGTCTGCCCGAAGAACTGCGGGTGCTCAGTGGGCCCTGTCTTGCCGCCTGCGTCGTGCCGGCGGCGGCGGCGGCCCTGCGTCAGGCGCTGCCGACTGGCGCGGTGGTGTTTCTGGATGCCAGGCTGGTGACCGAGGTCAGCCTGGCGCGGGTGGACGCCTCGACGCTGGGCGCCGACCGCATCGCGAACGCCGTGGCGGCGGTGTCGGAATATGGCGGGCCGGTGGTGGTGCTGGACTGCGGAACCTGCATCACGACCGAGGCGGTCGATGCGCAGAACTGCTTTTGCGGCGGGGCCATCCTGCCGGGGCGGGCGCTGCTGCGCCGGGTACTGCACGAGCACACGGGGCAACTGCCGCTGGTGGAACTGGGTCAGGCGTGTCCGGCCGCCCTGGGCACGTGCACTCGCGACGCCATCCTGGCCGGCGTGGACGTGGGGATCCTGGGGGCGGTCGAACGACTGCTTGCCGACTCCCGCTCCGGCCTTGGCGCGCCGTCCTGCCCGGTGGTGACCGTGGGCGGCGACGCCGAGTTCTTCTGCCGTCACCTGCCCGGCCTGGTACCGGGGCAGGCCCTCTTCACCCTGTACGGCCTGGCCGTGGTCGCAGCCAGGCTTTTTGTCAGAGCAAGCCCGCCGTCGGGTCCTCAGGCAGGCTGACCGTGCTGTCCCAGAAGGTCTCGAGCTGCGGCATGGAACGCTCGCGGTCGTCGCTGCCCGCAGCGTCCAGTTCCGACCGCAGCGCCGCCGTCGTGCCGGCCGAGGTTCCCGGCTCCGGCGACCAGGCCAGGCAGCAGCGGATGAAACTGCGCAGCAGCCGCCCGATGTGGGGCGGCACGGTGTTGACCTTCTCCGGGACGCAGGCTGCCGCGCCGATGACTTCGACGGTCGCCGGCAGTTGGGTCGGTCGACGCGGGGGGAGGTTAGAGAGGTAGTCGACATCGGGATCGCGGTGCAGAACGAAGACGCGGCGGACCGGCTGTCGCCCCGAGGGGATCTCGAAGATCTGCCGCGCGTAGTCGCTCATCTCGCGGATCTTCTGCATGGTGAAACGGCTGGTGGCCTTAGCATCCATGACCATCGCCGCCACCACCAGGTCGCCGTGCAGGAACTCCACGAAGATATCCGGGCGCAGTGGGTTGGCCGTCAGCGTGGCCCCGTAGCGCTGGCCTTCGCTGCGCGCCTGCCGCCAGGGGAGGATGCTGGGTTCGTAGGTGACGCGCAGGGCGTGCGTGTCGTCGACACGGAACTCGAAGAACTGCCCCGGCTCAAGCGTCGGCCGGTAGATGCCGCCGACCACACTGAAGGAATCGCGGGGCTCGGGCGCACCGTAGCGCTCGCGCAGCCAGTTGATGGTCTTGACGAAGCACCAGTACTCGAACATCGAGGCCAGCGAACGGTAGTGGAGTTTGATGCTGTCGCTGTTCACCAACAGGCCCGAGATGGCCGCCGAACGGCGCAGTACCGAGTAGGCCTCGCGATAGCCGACACGACTCATGAACAACGGCGTCGGGGCCAGCACGCCGTGCGGCGGCCGGGCGTCCCGCAGGAAAGGGTACTTGCTGCGCAGCATCCGGAACTGGGCGGACAGGTCGCGCGCTTCGCCAGCCAGACGGTCCAGCAACTCGATGCGCGGCACGTAGGTGGTCTGGAACACCGAGGTGCGGTCGTCGCGTGCCGAAGACCCCCAGCGGCCGCGCTCGTGGCGCAGCAGGGCCGCGGTTTGATCGCAGTGGGTCGCCACCGTCTCGGCGAGGCGCGCCAGGGCGCGGAGGCGCACGCTGATGTGGCGGTGCTCCTCGAGGTCCGTGCTCATCAACGGCCGGCGCAGCACCGCCTTGCCGAGGCGTACGGGAGTGCCGTCGGCCGCCATGACCGTGCCGGGGCTGCGCAGGAGGCCGTAGAGGGCCGCTGCCGCCGGCCGATCGCCGGACCGGTAGGAGGCGGGATGGGTAACGGTCTGCAGGGCGCTGCCTGGATGCTGGCTGATGGTCGCCAGGGCTTCGCGCAGGACCTGGTAGCCTTCGCGCAACTGCCCGATCATGGGTTCCGGCTGGAGTTCGCGCACGGCATCGCCGGCGAAGGTGCTCCGGCGCACCACGGTGCGGGACACCACGTCTCGCGCCAGGCCGGCATGGACCTGCACCAGATCCTCCAGCATGACTTTGTACTGGTGCAGCGCCTGCGGGCTGGGAACAATGCGCAGATTCACCTCGAAGATCGGGCGGAACACAGTCTGCCCGGGCGCCATTTCCTCGATGATGAACGTACTGTCGCCCAGTTCGTGCAGGAACCAGTAGTTCTCCGGCAGCCGCAGGCGCTTGCGGCCCACCTGGAGTTCGAAGATGACCTCGTTGCAGAGCAGGCCGCGCAGGGGCGCCGCGGTCGAGGTGCGGACCAGTTCGACGGTCATGGCCTCGTTGTAGCGGACCTCCTGGTAGGTCTCGTCGCGCCAGGGCAGGGCCAGGCCGTCCAGCACTTTCTGGTAGACCGACCGCCGGGTGCCATCCTCCGCGACCGCTTCCAGGCGGATGTCATAGAAGCTGGAAGAACTCATAGTCGGATTCCGTTGCAGCGAGGCGTTCAAGGAGCGCACTGCTGCCGGGGAAACGGTCGGCTTTGAGCAGCACCTGCAGGCGTTTGAGCATATCGTCGAAGCGGTAGGCGTTCTTGCGCAGGCGTGGCAGCACCACCTGGCGGACCTCGTAGTCAAGGGCCTCGTCGGTGCTCATCAGCCCCGCTGCCGTGGCGATGTACTGCTGCATCTGCTCGAAACGGCGGAAGCCGAGGCCCTGGTTGGCCAAGCGTAAGGCCTCGTCCAGATCGCGGATGAACTCCATGACCTCGGGCGGCACGCTGCGGGCTGCGGCCCAGGAGTTGTAGACCTCAGCCGGCACCGGCGTGATCCCCGGCAGGCTCGAGACCGTACTCACTGCGCCGGGACGGCTCAGCACCGGGACCTGCAGGGTCACGAACTGGGCCCGATCCAGGACTTTGGCGCTGAGGAAGTGCGTGGTCTCATCGACGTTGATCGTCCCGACGAAACGGGTATTGGTGCGGATCGGGACGCAGTCGTAGCTGCCGTAGGGATCGTCCTCGGCGACGGCCGTCCGGTTGAACAGGCGCAAGGCGCGCTCCTCCGCGGGGTGCTCCATGACGCTGAGGAACTGGGTGAAGTAGTGCTCGATGCGCGCCAGGTTCATCTCGTCGAAACAGACGACATAGATGCCGCCGCGCTGCCGACTGGCGTCCTCGTCGGCCGCGATCAGACGCTCGACCAGCCCCACCGGCGAGGGGTCGTAGAAGCCGGCGATGGGGTTGACGGCACCGAGCACCTCACGCTCATCAAACCAGTTCGGCTGAACGGGGATGTGCAGGTACTCCTCACGGCAGCCCAGGGCCTCCGCATAGAGCCGGGGGAGGCTGCTCTTGCCGGAGCCGCTCTGGCCGCCCAGGACGGTCAGGATGCCGGCCTTCATGCACACGTGGAAGTTCATCAGGTCGAGGTCGCGGAAGGCATAGCCGCGCTGCGCGACGACGTCACGGAACTGGTCGATGAACTCCTTCTCGCTGATGTCACGCGTGAAGTCCTTGGCGGTCTTCAGGAAGGGCGGCAGGTGCAGGATGCGCTTCCGGGAGGTCTGCTCCGGTCGCGCCGTGGTACCGGCGTTGGCTCCCGGACTGCCCATCGCCCGGAAGATGGGCATGCGCAGCAGCACGTCCTCGGCCAACTGGGAGCCCTTTTCCTCATAGAGTTTCAGCAGGCGCTCCACCTGCGCGGTCTGGTTGCGCTCGCGTTCGTCGATGGCGTGTTCGCGGGTTTCGAGGTCACGCTGGCGCTGCTCGATGGCGGAGACCTTCTCTTCGTAGCGCTGGCGCAGTTCCTCGTCCTGCCGGGCGACGCGTTCGTCGTACGCCTGGCGCAGGCGGGCCAGGTCCGCCTCGACCTTCAGTTTCTTGGCGTCCAGCACATGGAGTTCGCTCTGGATGGTGATCTGGCGGACCGCGAGCTGCTCCTGGATGCGGGCGCTGGTGACCCCGTCGATGTGGGCTTCGAGGAAATCCTTGAACTGCGGCATCTCCCCGATCAGTCGGGCCAGTTCGTCGGTGTTTTCCAGGCCGCTCCCGGTGTCCAGCTTGATGTCGCGGACGCGCTCGCGCAGATCCTCAGAGAGAGAGACCTCCTGCAGGCGTTCGAGCAGCCGTTTCATCTCCTGCTTCTCGCTGCGGCTGAAGCGCAATTGCAGGACGGCCTGGTTGAGGATGTCGCGGTCCGGCCGGACGTCGAGGGCTTCGCCGTGGCGCCGCAGTTCCTCCCAGTTGACGTCGTTCTTGTGGACCAGGTGGTAGTTGAAGAGCACCGCCGCCTGGTGGCGGTCGAACTGGTTGGCTTCATGCACGAAACTCTCGACGCGCACGAGCTTCTCGAAGACAGAGCGCGGCAGGCGGATCGCCGTCCCCTCGCGGGGCACCAGCCGCAGGTCGCCTTCCTGCCAGGACGCGGTGAAGGGCCCCAGCACCGTATCGCGGCCGCGCAGGAAGACGTCAGCCAACGGCCGGCGGTTGAGCTTCATCACGTGTTCGCGGCGCACAACCCGGACATCGGGCTCGGCGAACTGCAGGTCGATGACTTCAAAGAACTGCGGTGCCCCAGGGGCGAAGGCATGGCGCAGGCTGACCTGGTACTTGTCGCGGTCAGGGTCGTAGGTCTTAAAGGCACTGGTCTCCTCGATCATGCCATGCCAGAGCGTACCCGGCCGGATTTGCCGGCGGAGCCCCGGGGGCTGAACCAGGTACCAGATACGGCCGCGATTAGGGAAGGTTGCGACCGTTGACTCAATCCGTTCTCCGTAAAGGGTGATCAGCGGGCACAGAATCGTAAACCAGTTCGAGTTTGCCTCGAACGGTTCCTGGTCCACCGCCAGGACGATCTCCTGGGAGAGAATATCGGCCATACGCTGTTTCTCCTTTGGGTACCATGCGGGTTCCCTTTATGTGGCTGCGAGCGGCTGCGCTTAGGGAGTATCGCCCGACTGCGGCAACAGGTCGTACCCCATCCATCGCCGGGGCTCACGGCGTTGCCGGAAACATTAGCCGCCGCAGGCGTTTGGGCAAAGGCGCCGGCGGGTGGAATGTGGGTCGTGATAGCGCTTGCGGCAGCGTCTCAGCGCCAGGCATCGCGGAGGTGCTTGAGCGCCGCCAGCAGGCCGCGGCGGTTACCGTCGTCATCGCTCATGTAGAGGCCGTCCTCGAGCTCGACGCTGACCACCCCGTCGTAGTGGACCGCCTCAAGGGCGACCGCAACGTCGCGCCAGCACACCGCACCGTCGCCGGGGATGCAGTACCGCCACCAGCCTTCACTGCAGGCGAAGCGCGGCGCCGTGAAGGCCGGCGGCATGCGGCCGCCGCGGTAGAGTTCCTCGGCGTCGATGGCGCAGTCTTTGCCATGGACATGGTGGACACGGGAGCCGAACTCCGCGAGGACGCGCCGGTAGTCGATGCCGAGGCGCACCAGGTGCGAAGGGTCGAAGCAGAGCCCGAGCGCGGGGGAGTCGATCGCCGCGAACATGGCTCGCCAGACCTCGGGCGTGCAGCCGAGAGTCGGGTAGTGCGGGCCGCCGCCCGGCCAGCCTTCCATGGCCAGGCGCATCTTCGCCTGCTCGAGGCAATCGACGACCTCTGGCATGACTTGGCGCCAGAGGGTGAAGAGGTCCTGCCGCGAGCGTTCCCGATCCTCCGGAACGAAGCAGACAAACCAGGTCCGCAGGCCCAGATCTGCCGCCTGGCGAATGCCCTCGCAGACCTGCTTGATGGCGGCGTTTCGGCGGTCCGGATCGCGGGCCAGGAGCTGGCCAGCCCCGGGCAGGTCCACTGAGCCGGGCTCGAGACCCAGGCGCCGGCACTGCACCGCGGTCTCGCCGTCGGGTGCACCCAGGTCGACGGAGGTGAAGCCGTTGGTAGCCAGCCACTCCAACAGGGCCGGCAGGTCGCTCTTCAGACGCAAGGGGCCGCAGCGTACGCCGATCTTCATGGTCAGACCTCCGGTCCGGTGCAGGGATGGGTTACTTCAGGCGTTCCAGCATCTCGCCGACCTCGATGCGGACGGTATCAGCGAGGGTACGGTCTTTGGGGTCGCGCCAGTTGAGTTCGTTGGCCTTGGCCGCCGCGAGCACGCGGGCCGGGGCCGTCGCCAGGAGCTCGCGGGCAGCCGGCAGCAGCGCGTGGTTAGGCGTTGCCTTCGCGACGTCGGCAAGGCGCTGGCGCAGGCGGGCCAGGTACTCGAAGTCGCCGACACTCTCGCGGATGGCTTCCATATGCTTCCCGGCGGTGACTGAGTCCGGTCCCACGAAAGCGGGTGCGTAAGCGGTGCGTACCGCCGTATACGCATTCCACGGGTTGCCGTCGCCGGTGTCACCAAAGGCCCAGAAGAACGAGCTTTCGGCGCCGTACTCGAAACAGCTCCAGGCCTGCAGGCGGTGGTAGCTGTAGGGATCGAGCAGGAAGGCCGGTCCGCTGCATGAGTAGAAGTCAAGGCGGCGTCCGGCGGCCTTCTGGGCCTTGTAGAAGTCGGCGAAGGCCGTGCCGCCCTGCAGGAGCATGGGCCGGTTCGGGCAGAGGACATCGCTGATGGCGAGCATCTCGGGCAGCGCCTTGGCCGGTTCCGTGTAGATCGGGTCTTCCCAGATCACCACGCCGGGCTCGGCGGCTTGGATGGCCTGCGCCCAGGCAAGAATCACCTTGTCCTGCTCCTGCTGGCCGGGTTCGTCGACCAGCAGCAGCACCAGTTGTTCGGGTTGGATCTCCTTGGTGCGCAGGTACTGGACCCAGAAACGGATCCAGGTGACGACACGCGGGGCGAAACCGGGAGCGCCGATCCCGACCCCGCCGATGTCGCTGCCGACGGCGTTGAAGACGCAGTAGCGCCGGGCCTTGGGCCAACGGCTGATCCAGGTGTCGAAACGGCTGGTGTCGGGCGTTTCCGTGAACTGCCCGTCCGGGCCGAAACTACCGAAGGGCATCACTGCGGCCGTGGCCCAGGGCGAGTCGACGTAGCGTTCCTGGAGGTGGGCGATCAGTGCCTGACGGTTCTTGGGGGTGACCCCGTACTGGCCATCGGTGTCGGTGTAGTCCCAACCGCCGACATGCAGGGCCGGTTGCGCCGGGAAATCCAGGTCGAAGACGCGCAGCGTCACCGGCACGTTGACCGCGGTCGCGCCGGCGCCGCTCACCGTCAGTTGGCCCGTGTGGGTTCCAGCCGGGACCTTGGCCGGTCGGAAGGAGACGTAGAACTGGCGGGTCATGCCGGCCGGCACGGTGACCTCGTACCCTGCCGCGCCGGCGGCCAGGGGCGGGAGGGCCGCGGCCACCGGCGTGCCTTCGTAGGTATCGGTCCACGGCACCTCGGAAACCGTCAGGTCAGCCGAGAGCCCATCCGGGAGTCCGGCGAAAACCAGTTGCAGACGCTGGGCTGCGACGGTGTTGTTACTGAGGTTCACCGCACCGGCTCGGGTCTCGCCGCGCATGGCGGTGATGCGGAGCGCCGCGGCCGGGGCGGGCTGGGGCAGGTCGGCGGGCTGCAGGAAGTCCCAGGGATTGGCGCCCCAAACGGTCAACGGCGCGGTTCCGTTGGCCGTACGCAGAGCGCCATAGAGGGCGTAAACACGCGCATGCAGGTCATTGAGCGGGAAGACACTGCGGAAACCGGTGGCCTCCAGTTGCGGGATCTCGCCGATGCCCTTCTCGATGGCCGCAATCTCGGCCTGCAGCGCGGCCAGAGCCGGCGCTTCCAGGCCAGCGGCCAGCACGACTGCCCGTGCCGCCTCGAGATCATAGCCGATACGGCGTTTGACGGAGGCATTGAAGAGGTTGTCCTGGAAGTACTCCAGCGGGTAGCGGATCTCCTTGCCGGCCGGCGCCAGGTTGGCCCACTCGGGATCGCCCCGGAAGACCTCGATCTCGTCGACAAAGGAGTAGGCGCCGGCGGGATCGATGAACAGCTTCACGTAGCGCCCGTGGGCCTTCATGTCGTCGGCCACGAAGCGGTGTACGCCGTACTTCCCCACCGGCGGGAGGCCGCGTTTCAGGGTCTGCGCGACCAGGTCGCCGAGGGCGTAATAGCTCCGGCCGTCAATGCTGATCAGCGTCATGATGCTGGCCGGAAACTCGACCCCGGCGACGCCGGCGGCAGTGTTGTACGACACCCCGCGCACGGGCACATCAGCACCCAGGTCGAGGGTGATCACGATCGGTCGTGCGTGCTGCCAGCCGACGGTGGTCTTCTGGGTCCAGAAGTAGCCCACGGTGTAGATCCCGTCGGTAAGTTGCACCTTGTCGTCCAAGTCCGTGCAGAGAGCGTAACTCGGCTGTGGTTCGAGGGTGTAGGGGCAGCCGCGCGCGATGTTCTCGTGGGCGGCATCGGCGGGCGTGCCGGCGCTCGCGGCAGCCTCGGCGGCGGCGAGCACCTGAACGTCGTCGAGGCCCGCCCTTCCTGCCGGCGTCGCGGCGCCGGCGGCATGGCGGCTGTCGGCCCACAGTTCGAGGCTGGCCTGGGTCGCGCCGCCCGCGGCAAAGGTGATCGAATACCCCTGCCAGCGCGTCGCGGCGGCCTGTGGAGGGCAGGCCAGTCGGGCGAGTTCCTTGCCGGCGGCCAGGACGCGCAGCAGCGGCCGCAACTCACCGTCGGTCTTCAGCGCCGCCTTGAGGACGTAGTCGGTGTTCGGGGTGAGGGTGAGCGTCTGCGTCACCGCCTGGGCCAGTCCTGGCGCCTGGAGGACGCAGCCCAACGAAAACTGGTCCGTAGCGCCGTCCGCGTTCGTGCAGGCCCAGCCCGCCGCCGCCGGCACCGTCCAGGCCGCCGGCAGCGTGGTCTGACCGTCCTGTGCCTTCGCGAAGTCGCCGTTCACTACCAGCGGTGCGCCGGGGAGCGCCCACGCCGCCGTCAGGAACGCCGCTGTCAGCCATCGTTGAGTCATAGCCATCGCCTGTTCTCCCTGATTGTGACCCAAGACGGTACCGGGTCAGGGCCGAAAATCAACCCGGCGGACGGCCGGGCTCGACGGGGGGCCGGGCGCAGGGCTGGGCAGCACGCGAGCCTGCGGTAGGGTTTCACCCCAGCGCGACGTAGGGTTTCACCCCGTAACCAGCGGCTCGGCCTGCCCGTATAGTTGTAGCATGCCTGTCCCCTGCATACGGCTGTTGCCACTAGGGCGTCTGGCAGAGAACCGCCTCGCGGCGACGCCGGTCGTCGCGCCGGTGGCGCCCGCCTGGGGGTTGCGCCATCACAGCCACACGCTCGTGCTGGTAGTCGCATGCGCCATCGGCGTCTACCTATGCTACCGGTTGGCCCTGCCCTTCCTGTCGTCCTTAGTCTGGTCCCTGACCTTGGCCGTGGTGGTGATGCCCTGCCACCGGTGGCTGGAGGCACGGCTGAAGTCCCGCAGTGCGGCCGCGCTGATCTCCGTCCTGGCCGTCGGTCTGCTCGTTGTCACCCCGGCGCTCTTTGTGGGGCAGCAGTTGGTCATGCAGGCGGCGAATGGGGCGACGCTGGTCAACGCGAAGATCGAGTCCGGCGAGTGGCGGCGCGCGATCGACAGTCGCCCGCGCCTGGCCCGGCTCGCGGACCACATCGAGCAGCGGGTCGACCTGCCGGGAGCCGCCCAGAAGCTCGCCGCCTGGCTGACGGCCGGCGCGGCCGCGATCGTCAAGGGCTCGGTGGTTCAGGTGGTTGCCTTTGCGCTGACGCTGTACCTGCTCTTCTACCTGCTCCGTGACCGCCATGCCGCGCTGCGGGCCTTGGGCGCGCTGTTGCCGCTCGCCGACGCCGAGATCGTCCGGCTCCGGGAGCGGGTCAGCGACACGATTTGTGCCACGGTCTATGGCACCTTGGCCGTTTCCGCGGTGCAGGGCCTGCTGGGCGGACTGATGTTCTGGTGCTTGGGCCTGCCAGCCGCATTGCTCTGGGGAGTAGTGATGGCGGTGCTGGCCGTGGTGCCAGTCCTGGGTGCCTTCGTGGTCTGGGTTCCGGCTGCCCTTTACCTGGCCCTGGATGGCAGTTGGGGCAAAGCGCTGATTCTTGCCGTCTGGGGCACGGTCATCGTGGGTAGCAGCGACAACCTGCTGCGGCCGGTCCTGGTTGGAGGTCGACTCAAACTGCACACCGTTCTCGCCTTTATCGGGGTGGTTGGGGGGGTGCTTCTGTTCGGCGCTGCCGGCCTGGTTCTCGGCCCGGTCTTACTCACGATTACGATGGTACTTCTGGAGATCTGGCGCGAGCGGACTGCGACGGAGGGCGCGCTGATCCCGGATGGGGAAGGGCCGGGCAGCGGCAGTGCCGCCGGCGCCCCGGAGCAGCCGGCCGCGGCGGTGGCCCCAGCCGCGGCGGAGACCCGGCCACCGGCTGGGTGAGAGGTCGGCAGCACACGTCCGGCGCCAGCCGGCCTTGATCTCGAGGGAAGACGTCCCTACAGTGTGGGCAGCGGTTGTCGTGGCCGCGTCCTGGCCACGAGGGAACCGAGTGGGGTGCAGAACGGGGAACGAACGGCGCCATGAGACACCTGCTGACTCTCTGCTCGACCTTGGTCGCACTAGGCTCCGGCGCCGCGGCGGCAGGCGAGCGTTTCCCGGCGCTGCCGAAGCTGATCTTCGGGGTGAATCAGTACAACGTCGGCCCGCCCGAGTTGCTGGGCCAGCACTGGCCGCTGAAGGGGGCCGAGATCGAACGCCTGAAGATTCTAGGCGTCAACACGATCCGTTTCCCGCTCTACCCCGCCGAGGTGGGCTTGGCGCCGGCCCTGTTCGATCTCTTCCAGGGCGGGCAGAGCTGGGATGCGGCCGCGCTTGAGAAGGCTGGCCTCGACTGGCGGTCGCTGGATGCCATTCTGGACCTGCTGGCCGAGCACGGCATCACGCCGTACATCAGTCCGGCGGCGGAGAATGGCAAGGACTGGACGTCCAAGGCCTGGATGCGTCTGCACATCCCGGAGGAGGCCGAGAAGACGATCTGGTTCACACGGGTCGTGGCGGAGCATGTGCAGAACCGCTATGGCGGCAACGTGATTTACGGCTGGTTCGAGGACTGGTTCTGGAATACGGGCGGGCACGAGCGCAGCCCGCGCTTCCCTGAGGCCTGGCGCCAGGCGATGCGCCGGATGTACGCCGACGACCTGCCCGCGCTCAACCGGAACTGGGCCACGAACCATGCGTCGTTCGCGGTGCTGCCGTTGCCCGTGCTTTGGGAGCCTGAGCGGGGCGTGCCGGACGCGGCCTTCGCCTCGCGGCAGACCTATGACCTGCGGCGCTCGGTGGACGGGATGCAGCGGGAGCGCCTCGAGGAAATGCGCCGGGAACTCAAGCGGGTGTCTCCGGGCGCGGTCTGGGCAGGCGGCTGTATCTGCAACGAACTGGGTGGCTGGCTGGACACGCGCAGTACCAAGCCGGTTAAGACCAACGCCTCCATTCGCACGCACGCGGCGACCAGTGACTTCCTCACGGCCGACACCTACGCACCGGCTGGGCAGTATGCCTTCTACTACCGCACCCTGGCGAAGATCGCGCACTCCGTCGGCAAAGGCTACCTGGTCGCGGAGGTCAGTGCGGTGCAGCCGGAGGCCTTTGCCGCCATCGCGGCGGCGGGCGGACCGCTCGCCGGGGTTCTGGCGTGGGTCGGCAAGGAGGACACCTTCGGCTTCTTCAAGATGGATGGGACCTTCCGGGAAGAGAACGCGGCAGCTTTCGGACGACTCTACCAGCGCCTGACGGACCCCGCGCGCCCGGTGGACCAGTACGTGCCCGGCCGGGTGCATGTCTACCTGCCCGAAGAGACGCTGGAGTACGCCATCACTCGGACCAGTTTCATGGACGCTTACTTCCACATCTGCGACGCGCTACCGCCGCAGGATCTTGAACCGGTGCTCACCGACGACCTCGCGACGCTGCCTGCGGACGTACCCCTCTTCGTGCTGGAGCAGGTCCTGCCGCGCCGGGCGATTGCCGAGCTCAGCCGTCTGGGCGCCCGCGTCATCTGCCCACACCGCTTCTTCATCGACGAAAACGGGCAGCGCGTCGAGCGCGAGTCTGGGGCAGGGGGCTTCTATGCCGGGCTCATGCAGGCGCCCGGCGGCGCTGCCCTGGTAGAGGCCTTCGCCCGGGTTTGGGAGAAGGCCAACAACCTGGCCGACGTGATGCGTGGTGGCACGGCGCAGGTAAAGGGCAAACTGGCCGAGCGCAATGTGGTGATTAGCGGGCGCCCCAATCTCCCGGCGAATCTGGTTGACGGCAGCATCTTCGAGGGCGTGACCTTTGCCGACGAGCGTCAGGAGGAGCGAGTGGATCTGGTTCTGGCGCGCGAGGAGACCGTCGCCTGCGCCTTCATCGAACTGTTTGACGGCAGCGAGGCCGAGCGTATCGCCGGCTCGCGGGTTCCGGCGCTGGTGCGCGTCTCCATGGCTGGGGACCAGGGCGAGTTCCGGGAGGTTGCCGCGACGCAGACGGTGTCCGGTCCGCGCCTGCGGCTGACGTTTGCGCCGACCTTGGCTCGGCGCGTCCGTTTCGACTTCGGGACGAACGACGCCGCCAGTGGGATGAGGATCGTGGAGATGGGGGTCCTGAGCCATCCCCTGCAGGGCGCGCCGGGCGGAGCTGCCGAGGACGCGAAATGAGCGCGGGCACCGGCCTGGCTATCCGCTGCACGCTGGCGGCGCTGATTCTCGGGTTGGGGGCCAGGGCGGCTGAGCCGTCCGCCGCTCTCGGCAGCCTCGGTCCGCTTGCCGATGTGCGTCTGGTGCTGTGGCTTGACGCGCAGGACCTGCGCGGGGACGGCGGCGCCGTGGCCGATGGGACTGCGGTGAGCCGCTGGGCCGACAGGAGCACGCACGGGAACGACGCCGTGCAGACCGCGCCTGAGCGGCAGCCGACGGTGCACGCTGACGCCGGCCGGCCGGGCCTGTTCACCGTTCATTTCGAGGCCTCCCGGCAGTCCTATCTTTCGGCCGGCAGCCCGGCGTCGTTGAACCTGCGCGAGTTCACTGTCTTCGCGGTCGCCAGGGCGGCCCTTGACACCGCGAACATGTGGCTGGTCGGCAAGAACCACTGGGGGCCGCCGTGGACGGGTTACGGCATCGCGGTCAGCCGGGATGGGCTGCATCCTTGGCCGCACCTGGGCCTGGGCCGCGACGGTGCTGCCAAGGGTGCCCAACTCCGGCACGATGGGAGCCTCGGCGCCGGGCTGGCGATCGTCGAGGTCAGCTTCGATGGGAGCCGCATCTCCCAGACGCTGGATGGCGCCGGGTCCCGCGGCATCGCGGTGCGCGCCGCGATCCTGGCCAATGACCGCGAGCTACTCGTGGGGGCCGGACCCCAGGTCGCACCAGCCACCGAGTTCCTGCAGGGCGAGATTGCGGAGATCCTGCTCTACGACCAGGCCTTGCCTGCCGCCGAGTGCGACCAAGTCCGCCGCTACCTTGCCACAAAGTACGCCATCGCACTGGCCGAGGCGTCGTCGTCCGAACCGGGGGTTCCCGACGAGCCCTTGCCGATGACCGCGGCGGACGCCACCCCGGAGACGCGCACCCTCACTCCCGCCGAGGCGGCGGCGGTGTTGCGGCGTGATTGGCTCTTCCAGGCCGCGGGCAGGCCGCTGCGTCAGTGTATCGTCGATGAGCTTGGCTGGGCACGCGCGCTGGCGGCGCGCCTCGGCGCTGGTCGCCGGGTGCCGGCTCTCGAGGACGACCTTGCCGAACTGGAACTGCTGGAGAAAAGGCTGCGAGACGCCGGCGCCAGCCTGGCCGCGGCCGAGGCGCGCGATCTCTACCTCGCCGTGCGGCAGGTGAAACGGCGTATCCTCTTTCGCGATCCGGCCATCGCGGTCACCTCGCTGTTGCTGGTCGACTCTCCGTACCCGCAAGGAAGCGAGTGGCCGCACGAGGCGCTGCATCACCTCGGCAAGCGGGCCGCCACGGGCGGCCGCCTGCTGCGGCTGGATGGGCTGCATCCGGGCGGGACCGTGACCCGCCTGCTGCCCAACCAGACCGGCGCGTTCCTGCGGCCGGATCTCTCCTTCGATGGGCGGCGCATCCTGCTGTGCTTCAAGCCCGATGCCGACCGCACCTACCACCTCTACGAGGTCAACGCCGACGGTTCGGCCTTGCGCCAGTTGACCTTCGGCGAGTACGACGACATCAGCCCCATCTACCTGCCCGACGACGCCATCATGTTCTGCACCACCCGCGCCAACTGTTATGTGCGTTGCGGGCCGTACATCGAGAGCACCGTCCTGGCGCGCTGCGCGGCTGACGGCAGCGGCATCTACATCGTGAGCGCCAACAACGAACCCGACTACACGCCGGCGCTGCTGCCCGACGGTCGGGTGCTCTATACCCGCTGGGAGTACACCGACAAAGAGCAGATCCGCGTGCAGAGCCTGTGGACCGTGAATCCCGACGGTACGGGGGTCAGCGCCTACTGGGGGAACCAGAGCTTCTGGCCGGACATGCTGTTCGAGGCCCGCCCCATCCCCGGCTCGCGGCGGGTGTTGTTCGCCGGGGTGGGTCATCACAATGTCTTCATCGGCAGCATCGGCATCATCGATCGCGACCGGGGTCTGAACTACCCTGACGGGCTGACCAAAGTCACCCCGGAGGTGCCTTGGGGTGAGGTCGGCGATGGGCCGGCGGAGCGGCCAGAGTCAACGGCCTACCACTCGTCTGGGGACATTGCTGCCTACCGCTCGCCATACCCGCTCAGCGACTCGCTCTTTCTGGTGTCGGCCCGCCGCCGCGACGCGGCTTTCTTCCAGCTCTACCTGCTGGACCTCGCTGGCAACCGGGAGCTGATCTACGAGGGCGCCTACAATGTGCTCCATGCCCTGCCGCTGGGGTCACGCCCACGGCCGCCCCGGCTCCCGGACCGGGTCACGTGGGCAGGGCGTGAACGCGAGGGGCAGCCGGTGGCGCCGGCGGTTCTGTTCAGTGCCGACGTCTACGCCGGTCTGCCGGACGTCCCGCGGGGCAAGGCGAAGTACCTGCGGGTGATCCAGCAGGACTCGACGACCTTCTCCCTGGGCTGCAAGGCGCAGCAACCCGGCGACACCCAGACTCAGCCGATCATGCTCGGCGGACCGCCGCTATCGCTGACGGTGGTCGATGGGATCAAGCATATCCTGGGGACGGTGCCCATCGCGACCGACGGCTCGGTGTGCCTCGAGGTCCCGCCCGGCCGAGCGCTCCATTTCCAGCTTCTCGACGAGGCCGGGCTCGCCCTGCAGACCATGCGGTCGTTCACCAACCTGATGCCGGGTGAGCAGCGCGGTTGCGTGGGCTGCCATGAGCTGCATAGCGTCGCTCCCGGGCGCACGTCGGCGGAGGCCCTGAGACGGGCGCCGAGCCCGCTGGAACCGCCACCCTGGGGCGCGGATTACACGCTGGGCTACGAACGCGACATCCAGCCGATCCTGGACCGCTACTGCGGCGCCTGCCACCAGGGTGAAGGGAAGGCGCGCGGGAAGTTCGATCTGACCCTCCGCCCCGGCGCCGGCATCTTCAAGGAACCCTACGTCACCCTGGTGCTGGGCAAGCTGGCCAACCCGACCTCGTTCGACTGGCCGCCCGTCGGTTGCGCCGGCGGTATCGCCGGCAGCCTGATCCCCGTCGCCATGCCGCGTGAGACCATGCTGAAGACGGTGCCGCCCATGACCGCGCTGTCCTACAAGAGCCCGCTGCTGGCGTTGGTGATGGGGGGCGCACACCATGACCTGAAGCTGGACCGACTTGCCGTGCAGACGCTCGGCGCCTGGGTCGATCTGCTTTGCCCCTACCGCGGCGAGCCGGAGCTCCGCGCCATGCCCGATCCGGATCCGGCGCCCTTTGTGGCTGAACGCTGGTCGATCCTGCCCCGGATGCGGACGGCGCCGATCGTGAAGCGTGAGTATTGCCAGGACGATTACTCCTGTCCGGAAGACCGTCTGCCGAAGGATCATTCCAGCAGGATTCGACCATGAACACCATCCTCAGGATTGCCGTTGTCCTCGCGGTGCTGGGCGGCAGTGCCAGGGCGGCGCCACAGATCATCGAAGGCAGGTTTGGCCGGGTTGAGGTGGACACGGAGCGACCGGCTCTGGCGGCACTGACCCTGCGTCGTGCTGACGGCTCGCTGGAGCCGCAGTCGCTGCTCTCGCCGAAAGACGCCGCCTGGCTCTGGGGCGTGGCGGGTTGGGCGACGCAGGCGCTGACCTACGCCGCCGATGAGGCAGGACAGCGTTTCGAAAGCCGGAACCGCGCCCCGGAAGCGGTCGAGGTAACCGCGGCGGGCGTCAGGCTACGGGGCGTGCTGCTGACGGCTGGTGCGGGGGAGCCGGTGGCGCGCGAGGAGTGGACGGTGGAGTGCCGCGACGACGACCTCGTCTGGACCGTCGAGCGCACCTGGCTGCGCGACCTCGTGACCACCAGCAGCGGAACTCCGGCCCTGTTTTTCAGCATGCGCCCCATCGTGGAGGCGCCCACCACGACCCTCCCGAACTCGGTGGCCACCACCTTCTGGATCGCGCCCGAGGACCTGCGGGGCTGGTTCAACCCGTCCTATCGCCACTGGCCCTTCTGGTTCAAGTTCTCACTGGAGAACAACACGGTGGTGACCGCGCCCGGCGGTTGGGCGGTGCTGAAGCTCTTTACGGCCTGGCCGCACGAGAGCGAACCGCGCTTTGCCGTCGAGGGGGGGCACCTCTACCGGCGCGGGCTCTTCGCCTGGATCGGCGAGGCCGGGATCGTCTCGCATGCCGAGGCGACGCGCGCCTACGCCATCGGCGACAAGGAGCAGACCACGTTGCGACTCAGTGCCGTGCCGGCGGCCGCAAGCGGACATCAGCTCGCCGTGACCGCGACAGACCCCAGCGGCACTATCGACGCCCTCCGGGGCTTCTACGGCGCGCTGCTCAACGGCGGTTGCGTGAACGATCCGCTGCATTACACCTTCGGCAACGAACCGGACGGCTGGTACTACGGTGGCGCGTCATGGATGAAGGGCCTGCCCCTGCTGGCCGGCGCGCCGGCGCCAGAGCCCAGCGCCTCCAGACCGCATAGCCTGCCGCATGCCTTTCGCGACAACCTGCAGATGATCCTCGGCACGGAGTTCGCGCCGGGGCGCACCCGCTTCGGGTATAACTGCATCTCGGGGGGTGCATACACCGACGATAACATCATCCAGGTCATCGGCGGCCGCGCCTACTACCTCTACTCGGGCGACCTTGCCTTCGTCCGGCAGCACCTGCCGTTCTACCGCCGCGCCGTGGCCTGGTATCTGGCCCAACGCAACGCCGACGGCCTGGTGTCGCTGACCCCGGCGCACTGGTACTACGACGCCATGGGTGCCAGCGGCGTGACGACGTACCACAACGCCTTTCTGTACCGGGCCCTCCTTGACCTCGCCGGCCTGGAGCGGGCTGCGGGCAATGCCGAGAAGGCCGTGGCGAGCGACGCCGAAGCCAGGCAACTGCAGGCAGCGATCAACCGTGTCCTGTGGTGGGAAGAAGCACCGGGCGGACCACGCTACGTCGACTGGATCACGCCCGATGGCACCAAGATTGCCTACGCTGCCGACCTCTGTCAGTTCCCGCCGGTGGCCTTCGGCATCGCCTCGCCGGAACAGGGACGGAAACTCATCGCTACGATCGACCGGCGGATCGTCGAACTGGAGCGCGACCACGGCTATCTCGGCCTGGCTTCGCGGTCCGCCTACTGGCCGGTGCCCGACTCCGTCAACGTGCCGCCGCAGAATCAGGGCTTCGGCACGTACATGAATGGCGGCTCGTTCCTCTGCATGACTTACTGGGAGATCATGGCCCGTACCGCCGTGGGCGATGCGGAGGGAGCCTGGAACCGCCTGCGGCGCTTTGCCGAGGGTACCCGTCTCACGGGCGAACGCGGCTTCATCGGCGAGAACTGGGTGATGGCAGATGGCCGCCTGGGCGCCGCCGCCGGGCGGGAGCCGTTTCTTTCCGACATGATTGCCGTGCCCGCCGCGTTGGTGCAGGGGATTCTGGGCATCCGCCACACCGACCGCGGACTGGAGGTGAATCCGGTGCTGCCAGCCGTCCTGCAGCAGGTCTCGGCCGAGGTGGTTCATCTCGGTCGGCGCCAGCGCGTGACGATCATCGGCAAGGAGGTCACGATCACGGATCTCGGCAGCGCTTTCACCCCACCGCCGGAACTCACCTGGCGCGCCGACGCCGGCAAGCCACCCGAGGCCGAGCTCTACATTGACCGTACGTTTGAGGTCGGCAGCGATTGGACGGCCAGTCCCGAAATCAGCCTCCGCCGCGGCCAGGGGGTAACCCTGAAACGCCTGTCCACGAGCCCGCTGGCCGGCCTCTGGAAACTCGATGAGGCGCCGGGCAGCATGGTTGACCGCAGCCGCAACTATGAAGCGGCCCGGTTACAGGCACTCACCGGTGCTCCAACCCTGGTCTCCGACGTGATCGCCGACAGTAGTGAGTACGTTGCACACGGCCGGCGCGTCGGCAACCTGGGCCTGCAGTCGCCCGACCGTCACGGCCAGCCCGCTGCCGCCCGTTTTCAGGACGGCGCCCACGTTGTTGTGGACAGCCTCGACCCCTTCACCTTCAAGCCCGGCGAGAGCTTTACCGTCCAGGCCTGGTTCCAGACCTCGGCGCTGGGCAACCAGGTCATCGCGGCGCGGCCGGGGGCCTACTCGCTGGGTGTAAAAGCCGGCAGGCTCTCCGCCTGGATCATGCAGGATGGCAGTCAGTTCGTCGAGGCCGTGAGTGCCACTTCCGTCGCCACTGGCCAGTGGCACCACGCCGCCGCCGTCTATGATCGCAGCGCGCAGGTTCTCACGCTCTACCTCGACGGCCAGGTGGATGGTGTGCCGCAGAGCATTGCCGGAATCGGCGCCTCGGGGAGCACGTCGCCGTTGACGCTGGGAGGGTTCGGCGGCGGGCTCTATCCCTTCGATGGTACGCTCGATGAGATCTCTGTCCAGCGCGGCGCGCTCGCGCCTGGCGAACTCTCTTTCGGCGCCGACTACCCGGCGCCGGCGCCCCCGAAACTCGGTGCGCTCAGTGGCCGCTACACCACGGCCCCGTGTGATTGGGGCCAGGCGGTTGATCTCAGCGCTCTGGCCACCACCGTTACGCTCCATGACGGCACCATCGCCGCCACGGTCGAACTCTCGAATGACGACTTCGCAACCCTCGCTGCAACCCATACTCTCAACCTGCCTGCGGGTCGGGCCCGTGTCGCACTGGCGGACCTCCCGCCGGCACGCCAGGCGCGCGTGGTCTTTACCCTGACTACTCCCGCGGGCGCCGAGCGCAGCCCCGTACTGGCGGCCGTGGAACTCACCGCGACGCCCAGCCGTCCCCTGACGCCGCCAGCACCGGGAGCGCCATGAGACCGCAGTTCGCGACCCTCGCCGTTGTCATCGCCCTCGGCGGGCCCTGGGGTGCCGTCGCGCTGCGGGCAGCGCCCGCGGCGCTGGAGTCCGCCGCCTTGCGGGTCGAGGCGCTGGACGACGGCCGGCTGGCCGTGACCGAGCGCGACAGCGGCCGGGTCTGGCGACAAGTCCTGGTCGGCGGATCGCGCCTCGAGGTGGCTGCGGCGCCGCGCTGGTCCAGAGATGCCGGCGGGCGCGAGGCACTGACCCTGGACCTGCAACTGCCGGGCTTTGGCGTGCCACCGGACTACCGCGCCGCCCCGACGCTCTGCCGCCTTGAGGTCGCCCTCGGCGAAACCCCGCGCGACGTCACCGTGGTGCTCACCGCGCCGCCGGCTGCGGCCTTGCACGCCGTCCACTATCCGCTCAGTTTCGTCTGTCAGGAACCGGATGCGCAGTTGCTCTTCCCGCATGCGGAAGGGGTGCTGTTGCCGCTGCGCCGCGACGCGCCCGGGTTCGTGGCGCTGCCCTATGTCGACATCTACGGCGGTATCGGCTGCTACACCGCCTGCTTTGGCCTGCTCAACCTGGCGCGCGGCGATGGCGTGCTCTGCGCCTTTGACTCCCCCGAGCTGGCGGCCTTCGAGATGGTCGACACGGTGTTGGACGGGACTTCCCTGCAGCTGCCGCGCCTCGTCTGGCGAGCCAGCAAACAGCGCTTCGACCGCCCCCGTTCGGTGACGTTTACATTCTCAGCAGCAGGAGGTTACGTGGCGCTTGCCAAAGACTACCAGCGGCATTTCCGCCGCTGGGGTTTCGCGAAAACGCTGCAGGAGAAGAGCCTGGGGAATCCCGAGGTGGCCAAGCTGGCGGGTGCGCCGGTGCTGTGGGTCGTCGGTCCTGGCGACGACGTGTTGCACGTGGCCGAGGCGCTCCGGGCTGATGGCGTGGAGCGTGCCGTCATCAACATCGGCAGCCCCTGGTGGAACAAGCCGCAGGACTTCGCCGCCGGCCTGGCGCGGATGGCGACGGTCATTGAGGCCATCCGCGGGCTGGGCTTCATCGTCTCGCGCTACGATCAGTACCGCGACACCAATCCGGCGCTGGAAGGCCGTTCGCTCTACCACCAGATCAACTGGGAAGTGTTTCCCGCCGCCGCCGTCATCGATGCCACGGGCAAACCGTTGCCGGGCTGGGAAGCGCCGGGGATCATCATGAACCCGCTGGTCGGCCTGCAACTGGCGGCGCGGCGCTTGCCGGCGGAGCTGCAGACCCACCGCTTCAACGGCCGCTTCGTCGATTGCGTCGGCACCTGTGTCTTCTGGGAAGGCGAGGACTGGTCCGCGGCGCACCCGCTGGATACCTACCAGGCGCGGACAGCGCGCGAGGACCTGCTCAAACTGGTGGCCGGGCAGGGATTGGTGGTCGGGACGGAAGGCGGCATCGATTGCCTGCTGCCGAACCTGCACTGGCTGGAGACGCCCATGTCGCTGGTGCGCTGGACGGCCGCGAGCCTGCCGGCACCCGGGTGGACGCCGGCGGAGCTCAAACCCGAGTACGCTATCAACCTCGACCCCCGCCGCCGCATTCCTTTTTACTCGCTTGTCCACCATGCCGAGGTGGTCAGCACCTGGCGCTGGGAGGACGCCTTCAACCGACTGCCGGAGCACTGGCAGACGAAGAGCCTGTTCAGCCTGCTCTATGGCGCCCCGCCGCTGTTCTTCGTCGACCGCGCCGCCTTCGATCGGGATCGCGCGCGCATCGTGCAGACGATCCAGGAAGTCTGTGGCTGGGGACGCCAGGTGGCGTTCGCGGAGATGCTCGCCCACCGCGTCATCACGGCAGACGCGCAGGTGCAGGAAACGGGCTTTGCCGACGGGCGCGCCGTGGTGGTGAACTTCGGCCCCGAGCCCTTCACGCTGTCCGACGGGCGAACGGTGGCGGCACGGGGGTATCTTATCGCGGCGCTGACGCCAGGGAATGGACCGGCGCCTGCCCCTCTCGCCGGTGAGCGCTAGCCCAACTTACGCACTCCACCGAGCCAGAAGGGCTGGGGAACTTTATTTTCTCGCACGAGTCGCGGTCGGTTTGTGCCTGGGGCAACTCGTCTCGTGCGTAGCGTAGTTACGATAAAGCGACTTGACTTATGTGGCG
>CAILUI010000464.1 GCA_903837355.1 uncultured Victivallales bacterium | reverse complement strand
TGAGCGCGTGAGAACGTGAAAGCGTGGATTCGTGGCAGACGGCCGGCACACGCGCCGTAACCCTCACGCAATCACGCTCTCACGCTTTCACCGTGCCGGTGACCAACACCGATGGTCGTTGGGAAAACGGAACAGCCCTGCCCGGCGCCGCAGGGCTGTTCCAAGATCGCGGTTCCCGCTACGGGTGAGCGCGTGAGAACGTGAAAACGTGGATTCGTGGCAGACGGCCGGCACACGCGCCGTAACCCTCACGCAATCACGCTCTCACGCTTTCACCGTGCCGGTGACCAACACCGATGGTCGTTGGGAAAACGGAACCGCCCTGCCCGGCGCCGTGTCGCCCTTGACATGGGTAGGCTGCCGTGTTAGCGTCACGGCGGTCTGCCTGAGCTCACAGGAGGGACTCTGAATGCCGTGGAACACGTCTTACCTGGCCGCTGCGGACGCCGTCCTGACCGTCTACAGCGGCGTGCTTGACCCCGCCGTGCTGCACGAAGCCGTGCGTTCCACGCTGGCACTGGCACGCCAGCAGAACACGATGCGTTTCCTGGCCGACTGCAGCACTCTGGAGGGTGGTCATTCCGTCGTTGATCTCTACGAGTTGGCGAAACTCGTGGCGGCGTCGGGGGCGCCGCCGGGCCTGCGTGAAGCGATCGTTATGCCGCAGTTGGCGGCGGCCGCGAGCGACGTCCGTTTCTGGGAGACCACGTGCCGGAACCGCGGCTTCACGGTCCGTGTCTTTGCGACCATGGCCGAGGCGAGCGCCTGGCTGACGACGGACGACGCGGGGGAAGCCTGAGATGACGGACATCACCTACACCACGGCTGGCGCCGCGGAGACTCCTGATGAATCCCTGGAAGAGCATCGCGCTGAGTGATTACGAGGCCCACATGGCTCTGCCCGCGGTGGGGCAGGCCGCCATGCTGGCGGCGGAGTTCGCCAAGGCCGTCGCCGACGTACAGCCCCGAAGCCTCGCTCTGGTTGGCTGCGCCGGCGGCAATGGCCTGGACCAGATCGCGGGGACGGCCCTCGACCGCGTGATCTGCGTGGACATCAACGGCTCGTACCTCGAGCAGCTCACGGCGCGGTACCAGCGCACCATTCCGCACCTCGAATGCCACGCCTGCGAGCTTGAAGGATTCCGCACCTGCGGCACGGTGGATCTGGTTTTTGGTGGCCTGGTGTTCGAGTACACGCGCTTGGGGGAGGCGATCGAAGCGGTGGCACTGCTGCTGGCGACCGGGGGTGTCTTTGTGGCCCTGATCCAGATGCCAGCGAGCGGCATGCCGACCGTCAGCCCCTCGCCCTACGCCCAGGCGCTGGACGGGGTGGTGGACTTCTTCCAGTATGTCGAGCCTGGAGTCTTGGCCGCGGTCGCCGCGGCGCGTGGACTGGCTCTCGGCGAGCAGCGCTCTCTCGTCCTCGAGTCGGGCAAGTCGTTCTCGGTTCTGACGTTTACGAAAGCCCAGCCTGGGGGCTGACGGCCGGTCGTCGGGAGGGTTCCGCATGGCTGGCCAGATCTCGCGGCGAACCGCCTTGCGGTGGCTGGTGACCGGGGCGGCCGCGTTGCCCGGCGCCGCCACGCTGCGGGCTCAGCAGCCCGGCGCCGCGCCGGCCGCTGCCGAGCCTCCGCCGAGCCGCGGCGCGGCGCCGCCGGCCTTGGCCCCCTTCGATCGGCTCATGACCACGTTTCTGGAGCAGCAGAGCGTGCCGGGAGCGGCGCTGGCAGTGACGCGTGGATCGCGGCTGGTCTATGCGCGGGGCTTCGGTTTCGCGGAGGTCGAGACCGGTCGGCCGGTGCTGCCGGCGGCGTTGTTTCGCATCGCCAGCCTCTCGAAGCCGATCACCGCGGTGGCCGTGCTGCAGCTCGCCGAGCGGGGTGGCTTCGCACTCGACGACCGGGTCTTTGCCATCCTCCCGGCGCGGGAATGGCTACCGGCGGGGTGCGATCAGCGTTTGCACGCCATCACGGTCCGGCAGCTTCTGCAGCACACGGCCGGCTGGGACCGCGACGCCAGCTTTGACCCGATTGCGCGACCGCATGAGGTGGCCCAGGCGCTGAAGGTGCCACTGCCCGTCGGGCCGGCCGCCGTGGTGCGCTACGCGCTGACCCTGCCCCTCGACTTCGCCCCGGGCGCACGGCATGCCTACTCCAACGTCGGCTACCTGCTGCTCGGTCGCCTGCTTGAGCAGGTCAGCGGCCAGCCCTATGAGGCATACGTGAAAGCGAAGGTCCTCGCGCCTCTCGGCATCACCCAGATGCAGCTTGGGCGCGCCTGCAAGGGCGATCTGGCCAGCGCGGAAGTGCGCTACTACGACGCGCAACGGCGAGTGGCACCGGCCGTCAATGGGCCGCAACTCGGCGCGTCGGTGCCGCTGGTCTACGGCGGCGAGAACGTGGAGGCCTTCGAGGCGCACGGCGGCTGGATCGCCTCGGCCATCGACCTGGTGCGGTTTGCCGCGGCCTTCGACGCCCCGGCCGCGTCGCCGCTGCTGTCGGCCGCGAGCCTGGCAGCGCTGTTTGCCCGACCGGCTGGCGCGGCGGGATTCGAGGCCAACGGCCAGCCCCGGGCGGCGTACTACGGGTGCGGTTGGTCGGTGCGGCCCGTAGAGGGTACGGGGCGCGCAAACACCTGGCATACCGGCCTTATCGCCGGTAGTTCGGCGCTCCTTGTGCGCCGCCACGACGGCCTCAACTGGGCGGTTCTGTTCAATACGGACAGCGGCCCCACCGGCGCCGATCTCGCTGGTCTGATCGATCCTCTCGTCCATGGCGCCGCCGACGCCGTACGCGCTTGGCCGGAAGGTGCCGAGTAGACTCGGCCCCCGCCGCTTCAGCGCGCTGGGAACAGCACCATGATGGCATCCGCGAAGAGCTTCATGCCGACCGGGTCAGGGTGGTTGATCGCGTTCATCATCAGGCAGTTGTAGGGGATACCCAGGCGCCAGAGGCGGCCGTAGCGCTTCGATGCGTCAGCCAGGGCTACCGGGTTCTCGGCAGCGAACACGCGCAGGGCCTGGACGTACGGGCGCGGGTCGTCATCGCAGTCCCGTTCGCTCTGCAGGCCCATCCAGTCCGGCCGGACGTAGTGTGGCGTCAGGATGATCCACTCGGCGCCCTGGGCCTGGAAATCGGCCAGCAGTTTGCCGTAGCGCTCTTTGGTCTGGGCCGGGTTCATCCCGGAGTCATTGACGAACTCCGAGACCACCAGGTCGGCCTTGGCGCCGAGCACCCTCTCCTGGTAGTTGAACTCGCTGCCGGGGGGCTCGGCCAGGAAGCTGGAGGTGTTGCGGCCGCCCCAACCCAGGTGGATCAGCTCGATGTCGGCCTTGGGAAAGCGCTCCTTGAGACGCGTCACGAACTGCACCTGCCAGCGGTTGTCCGGGTGCGGCAGGTAACCGGCCTGCGTGACGCTGTCGCCCCAGGCCAGCACGCGGACCTTGGCGCCGCTGCGCAGCTTGGCCAGCGTCTTGGGCAGCAGCCGCTCGGCCGGCGTCGGCGACTCGACGGGCGCTTCCGGGTAGGCCAGTTCGAGAATCGGGAAGAGGGCCGCGGGAGTGAGCTTCGCCTGCCGCGCGGTCGTATAGATGGTGCACACCGGCAGCTCGCCGGCGGCAGCCGCGGGCGGTTTCGGAATCGCGACGTCCGGCGTGCCCGGCTTGATCAGGACCTGCCCGGCAGCGGTCACCACGATCGTGTCCAGGCGCGCCAGGCCATGCCGATAGTCGGCGTAGGCCTTCGACTCGGGGGTCATGGTGCCGCCTTCGAGGCGGCCGAAGGTGCCCCACTCCAGATCGACCTCGTAGTCCACCCCGCGCCGCCATTCCGCGGCCGCGCCCGTGTCCTTCTTCAGGTGGAAACTCTGTGGGTCGAGCAGGAAGCGGGCCGTGCATTCCTGGCACTTCACCCCGCGCAGTTGCGTGCCCCGGACCCAGCCGCCGGCCGCGGGATTGAACACGGGCAACTGGTCGTAGGCCTCGTCCGTGACCTCGCGAATCGTGCTGGGCGCCACCTCCAGCGTGGCTGGCGCGGTCAGGGTCGCCTGGCGCTCCGCCACGCTGATCGGCCCGGCTTCGAGGCGGACCTGCCAGTCGCCGACGATCGCGAGCTTGGCCGGCTCGGCGTAGAGCAGGCAGGGCAGGGCGGCCAGGGGAGAAACGAAAAACAGCGTTCTCATGGGGCGTAGGCTCCTTGTGGATGGCGGGAACGGCCGTGTCGCGAACTCTGGCTGAGGGTGGACACCTGGCGTCAGGTTGGGTTCAGCCGGCCAGCGCGCGGTCGGTGCGCAGCAGGGCGGCGACCAGTTCGTCATGGACGCCGACATAGGGCAGGGTACCGAGGATCAGGGGCACCATGTCGGCGGCGTAGCCGCCACGGGCGGCGACGGTGTGGTCCGGGGCGTAGCCCACCGTGTCATTGGTGAGGCCGGCCACCCAGGTATGCGGGCCACGGGCGGCGCGCACGACGTCATTCTTGATGGCCTGCATGGTCTCGAAGCCGCTGCCAAGCAGGCTCAGCGGGCCCAGGCGCAGGCCCATGATCTCAGTGGGATCGGCGAGGTCCTCCCCGCGCTCGGCGCGGGCCAGCATCTTGCGCAGCGCCAGCGCGTAGACCATCTCCATGCGTACACTGCGGTTGCCTTCGCTGAAGTCGTCATGGGCATCCAGGCGATGCAGGAACTGCTCGCAGGCCTCGAGGCGGCTGCGCAACTCCGCGGCGCCCCAGGGCTTGCGGGGGAAAACCACGCGCTCGCAGTGGGTCGCCACGCGGTTCACCGCCAGCGGCGCTGCCTGCTGCAGGCCACGGCGGACAGCGTTGGCGTAGCGCGCCGCGATGACATCGAGGGCCAGCAGCGCCTCCGCTTCGGGCTTGTGGACGACGCAACTGTTGACATCGCCCTGTGCGCCTTGGATGAAGAGGCCGGTGCTGCCGGGGTTCTCGCGCTCCAACATGCCGGTGGCCACCCCGCAGTAGTCGCCATGGATATAGCGCGTGGTCTGACAACAGGTCACCGGGTGGCAGCCGAAGTAGCTCACGAACCCCCGCAGGGCGCCGTTCTCCCCGCGCACCGTGAGCACGCGGCAGACGGTGTCGGTGAGTTCCGGTTTGGCGGGCCGCCAGGAGTCCTTGAGGACGTCCGCGAGCGGCGGTGCGTCCTGGTCATACTCGCGGTTGAGGCCAATGCCTTCACAGGGCGCTTCGGCATACCCGAACGTGCCCTCGGCCAGGTCGCCCAAAGCCTGCAGGACGGCGCGCGCGATGCGGGCGGGGAGCGTCTCACAGTAGGGCGCATCGGGCTCGCCCCAGCCGCTGTAGGTGCCGGTGGCCGGACCGCTGTGGGTGTGACTGCAGCAGATCATCAGCCGCTCCGGCGCCAGGCCGGTCTCGCGCTGGACCAGGACGCGGGCACGGGCGGTCATCGCCAGGGTCACGCCGACCAGGTCGCAGGCGACGACGACCGCCGTGACGCCGTCCTTCTCGACGGCCAGCGCCCGCGCCCAGAGCCGGTCCCGGACGGCGATGCTGTGCCGACAGAGGAAGGGTCCGAAACCGCACAAGTCGACGCCGACGCGCGGGGTGATGTCCTGCCTGCCGAAGCCGATGCGCATGGGTGCTCATCTCCTGTAGCGAACGCGCTGCTCCCGGTTCGCGGCCGATACCATAGCGCGACTTGGCGCCAGGCCACAGCCGAAAGCACACGCGCGTTGTGACGCCTCTGAAGTCTGCTCGACCCCCTGTGAAACTCAACCTCGGTCGCGCGGGGGGATCTGAGGTAGTGGCGGGTGCCCCCACCCGCCAGCCGCGTGAGGTCCTGCTGTCCAGCAGGACGCACGCGCCGCTGAGCCACCGGCCAAAGGCCGGTGACGGGGGACGGCTCACCGCCTGCACGCAGGTCCTGCTGGCCAGCAGGATTTGCCCATAGCGTGCCCGCAAAGCCCGCGGCCGCAGCCCTTGACACCCTTTGCTGGAAAGTGTACACTTGAAGTGTAAACCGGTGAGGTACCCATGCCCACAGTAAGTCTCAAGGAGGCCCGCCGCCGGCTGGGAAAGCTGGCTGAAGCGGTCGAACGTGGAGAGACCGTGGTGATCACCCGGCGCGGCCGCAGGATTGCTCAGCTCACGACCGTTGCCGACCATCCGCTCCAACCGCTGCCGGACCTGACCGCGTTTCGGGAGTCTCTGGGTGTACGGGGAGTTGGTCTGACCCAGGAACTGCTGGAGATGCGTGGGGAAGAGCGCGACTGATGCCGTACCTTGACACCAGCGTCCTCACGGCTTAGGGGTGCTCGATGCCCTGCACCTGGCGGCGGCTCGGGCCGGCGGGCTGAGCGTGGTCACGGCAGACCAGGTACTGGCGCGCTCCGCCGAGTTCTTGGGAGTGCCCTGCGTCCTTATCCCCTGAGCGGCAGGAGCTGACCCCCATGAAGTGCGTCGCCGGAGTCGTCGCCTGGATCGTGTTTAGCGTTGGCCTGGCCAGCGCGGCCGAGGTGGTGTTGGTGCGGCAGGTGGTGACCCAGCCCACGAAGGCGCTGGACCAGGGTCTGGTGGACGGGTATGTCGGCCGTCTGGCCCGGCGGCTGGAGCAAGCCGGCATCGCCGCGACCACGCGCGATGATTCCACCCTGCCGGCCGACCTGCTGGCCGGCTGTAAGGTGGTGCTCTTCCCCTACAACCCGGCAGTGCCGGAGGCGTTGATGGCCGCCCTGCCGGGCTTTGTCGCGAACGGTGGCAAGCTGGGGCTGTTCTACTGCCGCGAGCCGCGTCTGCTCACCCTCGTTGGCGTCAGCGCTGGGGAGTACCGCAGCGGTGCGGAGCTGCCGAAGTTGGAGGGCGTAACTCTGCGTCCGGACCTCCTGGCCGGGAGTCCGTCGCGCCTGCGCCAGCGCTCATGGGGCATCATGGTTCCGGTCCTGCCGGCGGCGGGTGCGGCGCAGGTGGCCGGGACCTGGGCTCCGGTAGAGGCGCCGGCGACGGGAACGGCGAGCGCACTGCCGGCCTTCACGCTGCATCCGGCCGGTTTCACCTTCGGGCACGTCTACGTGGATGAGGATCCTCGTGCCGGCGAGGTGTGGCTACTGGCGCTGTTCGAGCGCTTGCTACCCGGTACCTGGTCGACCGCCGTGCAGCAGCGCTTGGCGGCGCCGCTCGGGTTCCTGGATTGTCCTGACCTGGCGACCCTCGAGCCGCGGGCGCGGGCCGCGGGTCGGCCGGAGGCGCTGACCCAGTGGCAGCGGGCGACGGAGTTGCGCCGGCAGGCGGGCGATCTGGCCGCGTCCGGCAACCTGGCCGAGGCGCAAGCCCTGGCCGTGCAGGCGGTGGAGTGTGCTGGGAAGGCGTATGTGCTGACGATCCCGTCCCGGTCGGGCGAGCTGCGCGGCGCCTGGATCCACTCGGCGTATGGCATCGCGGACTGGGGCTGGGAGCGCACGATCAAGGTCCTTGCCGACAACGGTTTCAATGCCGTCTTCCCCAATATGTGCTGGGGGGCGGTGGCCGACTACCCCAGCGCGGTGCTGCCCGTGCATCCAGATGTGGCCACCAAGGGCGACCAACTGCAGCAGTGCCTGGACGCCTGCCGGAAGTACGGCATCGAGCTGCATGTCTGGCGGGTGAACTGGAACATGGGGCAGCGCACCCCGGCCGCCGTCCGCCAGCAGTTCACGGACGCTGGTCGCGTCCAGGTCACCGACAAGGGCGAGTCGAGCCTTTTCCTGGCGCCGCACCTTGAGGCGAATCAGCAACTGGAGCGGGAGGCCATGTTGGAGATCGTGCGGAAGTACCCCGTTGACGGCATCCACTTCGACTACATCCGCTACCCGGGCGAGCAGTGCGACTTCAGCACCAGCGCGCGCGACGCCTTCACGCAGTGGTCTGGCGCCGCGGTATCGAAGTGGCCGGATGACTGCCGGCCCGGCGGCATCCTGCGTGAGCCGTACAACCGCTGGCGCCGGGAGCAGATCAGCCGCTTGGTGCAGAGTGTCAGCACGGGGGCGCATGGCCTGCGCCCGGACATCCGCGTTTCGGCGGCGGTCTTCGGGAGCTGGGAGGGGGCACGGGAGTCCATCGCCCAGGACGCGGTCGAGTGGATCGACAAGGGCTGGCTGGATTTCGTCTGCCCGATGAACTACACCACCTCGGACACCTACCTCGCCAGTCTGCTGCAACAACAACTGACCGCCATCGGGGCGCGGGTGCCGTTGTACTGCGGCATCGGCGCCTGGGAGCATCCCTCGGCGGCGCGTACCGCCGGGCAGATCGACCTGGCCCGGCGCTTGGGCGCCAGCGGCTTCGTCTGCTTTGCCTTGACCGAACGCTTTGCCACCGCCACCCTGCCGGACTTGGCACTGGGCTGCTCGCGGGAACCCGCGGGTCCCCTGCGGCCACACCACTCAGCGGCAGCCCTGCGCTTCACCGCCAGCGCGCCGGACCCCGAGCTGGAAGGCGCCTATCCGCTGCAGCGCCGCCTCGTTATCGATGCCGTTCTGCCGGCGCCCGTGTATGCCTTCAAGCCCCAGATCATCCTCCTGCGCAATGGCTACCCGTCCAGCCCCGCGAAGGTGCTGGCGGCCTATGTCGACGACGACCACATCCGCTGCACGCTGCGGCCGCGGGAGCCAGGCGTCTACCAGATTGAGGTGCGCGGTACGGTCCAGGCCGCGCGCGAGGCCACGCCGGGAGCGCTGCTGGCCCGGTCGCTGCCGGTGCGGGTGTTGTCGTCGGCGGACGCCGAGGCCGCCCGGCGCCGTGCCGGCCCTCCCGAATTCCACGGCCACAGCGGGCTGAAAGTGGCCGTTTGGAGCCAAGGCGGTTACGGCGCCGAGCCGCTGCTCGCCGCGCTGAGCCTGGCCAAGGGCCTGGATGTGGCACCCTTGTTCAACCTGAAGTACGCCAGCTTGAAGGGGTGCGCGGTGGTGATCCTGCCGCAGCCGCGGACGCTGACGCACCTGCTGAAGGAAGACGCGACCTGGGAGCCGGTGCGCGAGTACGTGCGCCGTGGCGGCGGCGTGCTGACGACCCATGCCTTGGTCGGGGTGCGCGGCTATCCCACTCTCTTCCCGGAAGTGGCCAGTGGCGGCGAGCCGATCTCGACCAACGAGTGGCGCCTCTGCCCGGGGCAGCTCCCGGAGACAGGTCTGGGCACGGGTTCGCAGCGCTCGACGTTTACGGATCTGATCGTCGTCCGGCCGGGACCGGCGGGGACCGCGGTGCTCGCCGCCACCGACGGGGCGACGGTCGCCGTCCAGGGTCGCTACGGCCGGGGCCGCTACCTGGCCTGCGGGCTGGGCCTCGGCATCGGCCCCGGCGACAAGGACACTCCGTTGACCACGGCGGAGACGGCCCTCCTGGTCCAGGCCGTGGGTTGGTTGGGCGACCGCCGTTTCTGACCGAGACTAGCTCAGTAACCCCTCCGTGAGGTCTGTGCGGACCCATGGAGGGCGAAGCTCCCCAGGCGCGCAGGCGCCGCTGAGCCACCGGCCAGAGGCCGGAGACGGGGGACGGCTCACCGCCTGCTAGCAGGCCGGGGAGGTTCGCCCTCCAAAGCGTGCCCGCAACGCCGGCTGCTGCGGACTTCACTGTGGCCTTCCGGCAGCTCGGCTTCACGCCCTTGCGCCGGGGCGGCGCGAGGGCTAGGTTGTGGCGGTGCCGCCGCCCCGGCGGCGGGCCTAGCAGGAGAGCCGGCGGCAGTGCCAGCGCAACCCACCCATGATCACTCCACGCTCGCCGGGCCGGCAGCGTCCTTCCGTGATCGGGCGCGCTACGTGGCGCGCTCCCTGGCTTGCCTGAAGCCCTACGGGCCGCTGGTGGCCGGGGCCTACGCCGCCGTGTTTGCGACGACGGCGCTCGCCGTCTGGATGCCGATCATCATTCGCGGCATCGTCGACGATGGCATCCGCGGCGGCGCCCGCGCCGCGATCACCTCTGGCTGCGCCCTGCTGTTGGGCCTGGCCCTGGTCCAGGCGCTGGCGACGTTTGTGACCGGCGTGCTGACCGAGACGGCCTCGCAGAACGTCGCCTTCGACGTGCGTAACCGTTTCCACCAGAAGCTGCAATCGCTATCATTCAGTTTCCACGATCAGGCCGAGACCGGCCAGCTCCTGGCGCGCAGTGTCGGCGACGTCGACCGCATCCGCTTCCTGACCGGGCGGGCCTTTCTGAACCTGGTGCAGATGGGGACGCTGTCCGTCTGTATCCCGGCGGCGATGATCGTGGTCGAGTACCGGCTCGGCCTGTTGACCCTGTGCCTGGTACCGCTCTTTGTGCTGAGCGGGCTCGGCCTCGGACGGGTGCTGCGACCGCTGTCGGTGAAGGTCCGTAACCAGGAGGCCGAACTGACCTCATTCCTCGAGCAGAATCTGCGCGGGGCGCGCATCGTCAAGGCCTTCGGGCGGGAGGCGCCGCAGATCGCCGGATTCGGGGAGCGCAATCTGGCCTTGCTCGAACTGCAGCGCCAGGATGCGTACTGGCGCGCGGTCTACATGCCGCTGATGCAGTTCCTGGCGGGGGCCGGGACGCTGCTGGTGCTGATCGTCGGTGGCCGCCTCGTGATCCAGGGCCGCCTGAGCCTGGGCGAGTTGGTTGCGTTCAGCGCCTATATGGCACTCCTGGCGGGTCCCTGCCGGCGCCTGGGCTGGCTGATCGCGGCCATCGCCGAGGCCTCGGCCTCGGCCGAGCGCATCTTCGAAGTGCTGGACCTACGCTCTGAGATCACCGATGCCCCCGGCGCGCCGGCCCTGGGCCGCGTGCGCGGTCAGATCCGCTTCGAGCACGTCAGCTTCGGCTACTCAAAACGTAGTAAAGTATTGGATGACATATGTTTAGAAATACTTCCCGGAGAGAAGGTTGCCTTTCTTGGCAGCACGGGTTCGGGGAAGAGTTCCATCACCAACCTGATTCCACGCTTCTACGACCCCACGGCGGGCACCGTGTGGCTCGACGGCGTGGACATCCGTACGGTCACGGTGAAATCGCTGCGGGAGCACATCGGCGTGGTGTTGCAGGACACGGTGCTGTTTGCGTCGACGGTGCGTGAGAACATCGCCTTCGGCAAGCCGGAGGCCAGCGACAACGAGGTGCGCGCTGCCGCCCTCGCGGCGCATGCCCACGAGTTTATCGAAGCCCTGCCGCAGGGCTACGCCACGCGCATCGGCGAGAAGGGCATCACCCTGTCGGGTGGCCAGCGGCAGCGTCTGGCGCTGGCCCGGGCCATTCTGAAGGACCCGGAGATCCTGATCCTGGATGACGCCACCTCCAGTGTTGACGTCGAGACCGAGCAGCGCATCCAGCAGGCCTTGCGCGGACTGATGCAGACGCGCACTTCGATCATCATCGCCCAGCGCCTGAGCACGATCCGCGAGGCGGACAAGGTCTTCGTCCTGGACCAGGGCAGGGTGGTTGCCGTGGGGGTGCGCACGGCGACGGAGACCCCCCACGACCAGCTCCTGCGCAGCAGCGGCCTCTACGCCGACCTCTACGAACACCAGCTTCGGCCCACGGCCGGAACCGCGGCTGCGGTCCCGGCGGCTGAACTCGGGCGGGCGGCGCGGCCCGGGGAGGGTGGCTGATGCTGGGTGGCGGCATGGCAGGCATGGGCGGCGGTGGTGGCGGCGGTGGTGGCGGGGGCCCGCGCGGGTTGATCAGCACCTTTGGGGGGCGCGAGGAGGGCAGCCGTGTCCGGGGGAGCGTGCTGCTGCGGCTCCTGCGCTTCGTGCTGCCGTATCGCGCGGAGCTGGCTGCGGGTACCACGCTGATGCTGGTGAGCACGGCGGCCGGGCTGCTGGTCCCCTACCTCACCCGGCAGTTGATCGATGTCGAGATCCCCAAGGGCGACCTCGCTGGGCTGACGCGCCTGGGGCTGCTGCTGGCCGGGATCACGGTGATCTCCTATGTCGCCACTGCCGGCCAGAGCTACCTCCTGGCCCGCGTCGGCCAGAAGACGCTCCTGGCGCTGCGCCGCGACCTGTTCGCGCACCTGCAGCAGCTCTCCGTGCCCTACCATGATCGGCACATTGTCGGCATCACGGTGTCACGGGTCATCAACGACGTCGGGGTCATCAACAACCTGCTCAGCGAAGGGCTGGTCACGCTCCTGGGCGACAGCCTGCTGGTGGTCGGGACCATCGTCATCATGCTGTGCATGGACGTGCGGCTGGCGCTGATTACCTTCGCCGTCATCCCCATCATGGTGCTGGCCACGGTGCTGTTCAGCCGCAAGGCCCGCGTGGCCTACCGTGAGACACGCGAGAAGGTGGCGACGCTGGTGGGCAACCTGGCCGAGAACATCGAGGGGATGCGGGTGATTCAGTCGTTCGCCCAGGAGGACTCCAGCCAGCGCACCTTCCAGCAGCGCAACTGGGAGAACCGGACGGCGCACGTGCGGGCCATGTCGCTGTCGTTCATCTTCATGCCGGTGGTGGATGTCCTCGGCACGGCGGCCACCTGCATCGTCCTGCTGGCGGGCGGGCTGATGGTTGCGCAGGGCCACGTCACCCTGGGGCTGATCGTGGCCTTCATGACCTACATGAACCGTCTGTTTGTGCCCATTCGCGACCTCAGCCAGCTCTACACGACCCTGCAATCCGCCACCGCGGGCGGCGAGCGCGTGCTGGAGCTTCTGCAGACGCCGCCGCTGGTCAGCGAGGCTCCGGGGGCGCGCGATCTGCCGGCGCTGGCTGGCCAGATCGAGTTCCGCCATGTCTGCTTCAGTTACGAGCGCACGACCGAGGTGCTGCATGACGTTTCGCTGAGCGTGCAGCCCGGCGAGACGGTGGCCATCGTCGGTCCCACGGGCGCGGGCAAGACCACGCTGGTGAATCTGCTCTGCCGGTTCTACGACCCGACGGCGGGCGCGGTGCTCATCGACGGCGTCCCCATTCGCGAGGTCACGGCCGCCAGTCTGCACGGGCGGATGGGGCTGGTGCCGCAGGAGCCGTTTCTGTTCGCCGGCACGGTGGCCGAGAACATCGGCTTTGGCCGCAGCGGTACGACCGTGGACGCCATCCGGGCCGCGGCGGAACGGGCCGAGGCGGACGGCTTCATCCAGCGCCTGCCGCAGGGCTACCAGACCCGGATCCTCGAGGGCGGCGCCAACCTCTCCACCGGGCAGCGGCAACTGCTGAGTATCGCTCGCGCCCTGCTTGTCGATCCGCGCTTGCTGATCCTCGACGAGGCGACCTCGAGCGTCGACACCGCTACCGAAGCCCTCATCCAGAAGGCCCTGGCGAACCTGCTGCGTGGACGCACCGCGGTGGTCATCGCGCACCGGCTGACCACCGTGCGTGGTGCTGACCGCATCTATGTGATTGACCAGGGGCGCGTGGTTGAGGAGGGGCGCCACGACGAGCTGATCGCCGTCGGCGGCCTCTACCGGCGCCTCTACGACCGGCAATTCGTCACCGCCGCCAGCATGGCCGCCGCCAGCATGGCCGCCGCCAGCATGGCCGCCGCCGGCCTGCCCCTGGAAGCCGGGATCTCCGTATCCCAGCCGCGGCAGGCGGAGATGACGCGTTCCACACCGACCAGCCCGCAGCGACGTTGAACAGGGATCCAAGGACCCCGAGCGAGGAGGATAGCGATGCTCGTTGCCGACACCGTGAACGGGGCCCGATCCGAGTCTGGCCGCTGGCGCTGGTGGTGGCGCCTGCTGCCCAGCCTGGCAGCCGTCTGTACACTGCTGTGCCGCGGCCAGGAACCTGCCGCGGAATGGCCGTGCTACCATGGCCCTTACCGCGACAACCGTTCCCCGGACAGCGGCCTGTTGAAGAGCTGGCCGGAGGCGGGTCCGGCGCTGCTGTGGACCGCGTCCGGACTGGGCAAGGGCTACAGTTCGGTCAGTCTTGCCGGCGGGCTGATCTACACCGCCGGGATGGTCGACGGCCAGACCTTCGTCGTGGCGCTTGACGGCACCGGCAAGGAGCAGTGGCGCCGCCCCAACGGGACGTCCTGGCAAGCCGCGCCGAGCCAGCCCTACGCCATGGGCTACGCCGGGTCCCGCGGCACGCCCACCGTGGACCAGGGATGCGTCTACCATCTCGGTGAGTCCGGCAGCCTCAGCGCTTTCGCCGCCGTCAGCGGCGAGGTGGTCTGGACGCTGGATCTGCTCACGACCTTTGACGCGAAGGTGCCCAAGTACGGCTTCACGGAGTCGGTGCTTATCGATGGCGAGCGCTTACTGTGCTCCCCGGCCGGGGCCAAGGCGGCGGTGGCGTGTCTGGAGAAGGCCACCGGGAAGCTGATCTGGGCCGCGACCGAGCTGACCGGCGTAGCCGCGTTCAGTTCACTGCAGGTGGTTGACGTCGCGGGCGTGCGCCAGGTCATTGGTATGACCTCCCGCGTGGCCTTTGGGTTGGACGCGGCCAGCGGCAAGAAGCTGTGGACCGTCACCCATGGCAATGAGCGCGACAACAGCGCCACCGACCCGATTATTCAGGATGGCCAGGTGTTCGTGACCAGCGGCTATGGCACCGGTAGCCGGCTGATTCGGCTCACGCCGACGGCCACCGGCATCGGGGCCGAGACCGTCTGGTCCACGAAGCTCCTGGACAACCACCACGGCGGGATGCTGCTGCTCGACGGCTTCCTGTACGGCGCCGGGCACGAGTCCAAGGGCTGGCACTGTCTCGATGCCAAGACTGGCTTGCCGCGCTGGAATGCCCCGGGAAAAGGGTCTCTGACCTGGGCCGAGGGGCGCCTGTATTGCCTCGAGGAGCGGGGCACGCTGGCGCTGGTGGAGCCCACGCCGGCAGCGCGGCGGGTGATCTGTTCCTTCCAAGTGCCGAGCGGCGGCGATGGTCTGTACTGGGCGCATCCGGTGGTCTGCGGCGGCCGGCTGTACGTGCGCCATGCCGACAGGCTCTTCGCCTACGCGGTGCGGGCGCCGTGAGGGTCGTGCGAGTTCAGCGGCCAGGGGGCAGGGGAGGCGAAGACATGAAGCGCATCCTGCGGGTGTTGGCGAGCGCTGCCGTCGGGCTGGCCGTGGCGGCGTCAGCGTTCGCGGCCGAGGCCGAGGCCGGCGTCCCGGTCGCCGGCCTGATCGCGGCCGGCCAGTATGCGGCCGCGGAAGCCCTCCTCTCTGAACGGCTGGCCCGCGATCCGGCCGACATCGAGGCGCACTACTACAGCGGCATGATCCCGGTGCTGACTGAGACGGTCGACCGCTATGACGCTGCGATCGCTCACCTGCAGCGCTGCGTCGCGTTGCAGCCGGCGGTCTCGAACCACCATCTGTGGCTGGCCCGCGCCAACGGCCTGAAGGCGCGCGATGCCGGCGTGTTCAGCGCCCTCGGTTGCGTCCGCACCGCCAAGGCCGAGTACCTCAGGCGGATGTTCCCCCTTTGGTCACAGATTAACACCACCGGAAAGTACTCCGGAGAAGCTACTTGCGTCTCTTGTTGAGCTTCCTCTTGGTGACCACGAGGGGTGGCGGGGTATGCGATAGAGTTGGGAGCTGGACGGCAGCAG
>CAILUI010000463.1 GCA_903837355.1 uncultured Victivallales bacterium | reverse complement strand
TGAGCGCGTGAGAACGTGAAAGCGTGGATTCGTGGCAGACGGCCGGCACACGCGCCGTAACCCTCACGCAATCACGCTCTCACGCTTTCACCGTGCCGGTGACCAACACCGATGGTCGTTGGGAAAACGGAACAGCCCTGTGCGCTCGGGGGCTGCGGTTGCCGGCGCCCCGGCAGGCGGTACGTTAGCCGCGGGTGGTGGCGTGCCGCGGCGTGCTCGCGGTCGTGAGCCGACCCAGGGCGGGACCCAACCATGCGCCAGCAACACCCCTTCAAACTGCATGCTGAGTTCGCGCCGGCGGGCGACCAGCCCGAGGCGATCGCCGCTCTGGCGGCTGGGTTGCGCCGCAACCAGCGCTTTCAGACCCTCCTTGGCGTCACCGGTTCGGGTAAGACCTTCACTCTCGCCAATGTCATCGAATGCGTGCAACGTCCGGCGCTGGTCATCTCGCACAACAAGACGCTGGCTGCCCAGCTCTACGGCGAACTCAAGTCCTTCTTCCCGGAGAACGCGGTCGAGTACTTCGTCAGCTACTACGACTACTACCAGCCCGAGGCCTACATTCCGCAGACCGACACCTACATCGCCAAGGATGCTTCCATCAACGACGAACTGGAGAAGCTGCGCCTGGCTGCCACCAGTTCGCTCCTGGAACGCAACGATGTCATCGTCGTCTGCAGCGTCTCCTGTCTGTATGGCCTGGGTTCGCCGAAGGACTTCGAAGCCATGCGGGCGCACCTGGTCATCGATGGCACGATGGAACGCGACGACCTCCTGCGCCGGCTGGTGGACATCCAGTATACCCGCAACGACACCGCCCCGGAACGCGGCACCTTCCGTGCCGTCGGTGACACGCTTGACATCTACCCCTCGTACCGCGACGACTTCGTGCGCGTCGAGTTCTGGGGCGACACCATCGAGCGTCTCTCGCGCCGGGATGCGCTGACCCATGAGCTGATCGAGTCGCTCGTGGAGATCTCGGTGTTTCCCGCCAAGCACTTCGTTATGCCCCAGGAGCAGATCAAGAAGGCCGAGAAGGGCATCCTGGCGGAGTTGGACGAGCAAGTCGGGCGCTTCGAGCGTGAACGGCGCCTGGTGGAGGCGCAGCGGATCTATCAGCGCACGATGTACGATCTGGAGATGCTGCGGGAGATCGGCTACTGCCAGGGCATCGAGAACTACTCGCGTCACCTGGCCGGCCGCGAGCCCGGGTCGCGCCCTGCCACCCTCATCGACTACTTCCCCGAGGGCTTCATCACCGTGGTCGATGAGTCCCACGTCACGCTGCCGCAGATTCACGCCATGTACCGCGCCGACCGCAACCGCAAGTTGGTACTGGTCGAGCACGGTTTCCGTCTGCCCTCTGCCCTCGACAACCGCCCCCTGGACTTCGCGGAGTACGAAGCGCTGCAGCAGAATATCCTCTTTGTCTCGGCCACGCCGAGTCCCTATGAGCTGAGCCTGAGCACGCCGGTTGAGCAGGTGGTACGCCCGACCGGACTGCTGGACCCTGAGGTTGAGGTCCGCCCCCTCGCCAACCAGATCGACGACGTAATCCACGAGGTGCGCGAGCGTGCGGCCAAGGGCGAACGGACCCTGATCACGACCCTCACCAAGCGTACCGCGGAGGATCTCTCGGACTATCTGCGCAATCTGGAGATCCGCAGCCGCTACCTGCACAGCGAGGTCGATGCCATCGAGCGCGTCGACATTTTGCGCGGCCTGCGTGCCGGTGACTTCGACTGTCTCGTTGGCATCAACCTGCTGCGCGAGGGACTCGATCTGCCCGAAGTCTCGCTGGTGGCGGTGCTGGACGCCGATAAGGAGGGCTTTCTGCGCTCCGAGACGAGCCTCATGCAGACGGCCGGTCGCGCCGCTCGCAATGTCAACGGCAAGGTGATCCTTTACGGCGATGTCATCACCGCCAGCATGCGCCGAGTGATCGAAACCACGCGCGAACGGCGCCTGCGCCAGGAGGCCTTCAACCGCGAGCGTGGGATCACGCCGACGACGGTGCGCCGCGCGATCCAGTCTGGTCTACGGCGTTACGACGAGGCCGAGGAACAGGTCACCCGCGTCGTGGCCGAGGCCGGCCAGGACTACGATGTGGTCGAGACCGTGCGCCAGCTCGAGAAGGAGATGCTCGAGGCTGCCGAGGCCCTCGAATTCGAGCGCGCCGCCATGCTGCGGGATCAGATCCGGACGCTGCAGGATCCGGCCGCCCCCGCTGCTGGCGCTGGCACCGCCAAGGCTGCCGGGACGTCACGTCGCCGGCAGCGCTGAGCGGCGCCGGGCGCCAGCCGGTCTCAGCGCACCGGTTCGAGCGTGGTCTCGCCGATCTCGATGGCCTGCGGGCTGGCACGCTGCTCGCCATACAGCCAGGCGCCGAAACAGAGATTGACACTCGCGATCTGGTCCAGGCGGAGGCGGTCCTCGGGGCCGCCGCGGCCAGCGGGATGGTCCCAGTGGCTGAAGAAGCGCAGGTCGGCTGCTTTGAGGCGCAGGGTGCTCCACTCGCGGGTCAGGGGCAGGGTTGCGCCCCAGGGGGTGCCATCCTGCTCGATCACCACGAACTCGACCTTGTCGGTCAGGGGAGCCCCGGCTCGGAGCGGCACCGCGATCACGGCGTCGCCGGTGACGGCGGCCAGGGCGGCACGTTCCGAACTGGGGACGGGGATGCGGACGCTGCTGCAGTCGGGATCGGGTCCGAAGCCGGGCACGGCCAGGCGCACTGCCGCGCTGTCGGCGCGGGGCCCTGGGACCAGCGAGACCGCGGTCTCGCGACCGGTGGCGCGGACGGGTTGCGCGCTGGGGACGGTCAGCAGCAGGGGCGCGTCAAGGGCCAGGACACGCACGGGGAGGCCGACCTCCTCCTGGCCCAGGCTGGCGCCCGCAATCTCGAGCCAGTGCGTCTCCTCGCGCGCATCCGGGAACAGCCAGGCGCCGAAGGTGACTGCCAGGCGCGTGACGCGCTCGAGGTGCAGCGTACTGGCGGTGGTGCCCCACTTGGGCTGCAGTGCGGTGAGCGGAATCGAGGTCGTGCGCCAAGCCGGACCGACGCTGACCTCGGTGCCGAAGGCGGCGCCGTCAGCCTGGACCAGCGTCACCTCGGCGCAGTGCGTAGCGGGACCGCCGCGCAGCGTGAGCGTCAGCACGTTGTAGGCGGTTGCGGCAGCGCTGGGGGGCGGCACGGGCAAGCGCACGGCGACGCAGGCGGGCGGCTCGCCGAAGCCCCCCGCCTCGAGGTGCAGCGCCGGGTGCTGCGGGTCGGGTCCGGCCACACGCTCGAGCGTCGGTTGCCCACGCAGCCAGCCGCCGCCTTCGAGGGTCGGCAGCGGCACGGCGGGCGCGAGGTCCAGGAGGTCGTGTGCGGGCAGGCGGGGTTGCGTGCTGACGCGCTGGCCGTCGGGGAAGCGGAAGGCGGCCCCCGGGATTTTGACCTCGGCGCTGCAGCGCATCTCGCCCGGTTGCAGCCAGTCGGTCGGAATCTCGGCCTGGTAGCGGTAGGCGCCGGCGGCTGGCATGGGCAGGATCCGCGGGGTGTCCTCGCCCGGGATCAGCACGCTGAGGCTACAGGCGTCGACGGCGTTGGCGGCGACGGTGAGGGTGACGCGCAGGGGCTGGCCTTGGCGCCAGAGGCCGGGGACGTCGAGCCGGGCCGCCGGCGTGGCGGGGTCCGCGCTCGGCGGCGGCGTCAGGTAGGGCAGGGGGGCTGGAGGTGCCGCGGCGGTCATTCCCTGACGGACGAGCAGGTAACTGCCGGGAGTCACGCTCACGCCCGCCGCGTCCGCGGTCTGGGCCGGTTCCGGACTGTCTTCGCGCTGGCAGGTGAACCCCGTGACCAGGTCCGGAAGTCGGAGGCTCAGCCGGTGCGTTGCCCAGAGCAGGCGGACCTTCTCTGCGGCGCCGCCCAGGTAGGGGTCGACCACGACCACGGCATCCGGGTAGACCTGCAGGCGCCAGACGCCGTCCGCGTAACGGTCGAGGAAGTAGGCCCCGGTGCCGGCATAGGAGACGACGGGAGAGTCGCCGACGCCCCAGACCCGCCGCAGGGACGCCGGGGCCGGGGGCGCGGTGGTGGTGGTGTTGGCGTAGAGGAAATCCGTGTCGGTCACCCATTCGCTGAGATCCTCGTTGAAGGCGATACGGGCACTCGCGAAGCGCGTGTTGTCGGGGTAGTTGGGGAAGGCGGTGAGGCGCGGCAGGTGACGGAAAGCCTCCGCCGCGATGGCGAAACTGAGGGCCTTCCCGGGGGTGTAGAGCAGGTTCAGATGGTGCGTCTGCCAGTTCTCGTTGGTGCCCGCCAGTGCCATGGCGTCATACTGGAACTGCGTCGCCACCTGCACACCGGCGCTGCGGAAGGCGCGGGCCATGGCTGGGTACATGACGGTGCCGGGCACGTCGGCCGCATCGAATTCGTAGACCGCCTTGACCAGGCGATCCAGGCAGGGGGTATGGGCGCTGTAATGGCGGTCGACGGCGGGCAGGCGGTTGTCGGTGATGGCTCGGCCCGAAGCCAGCCCGGTGGGATACCAGCCGAAGGTGACGCCGTCGAGGGTGCTGCGGGCGGCGGCCTGTTCGCGGCTGCCCCAGCAGTTGTAGAGCACGGGCTTGCTGCAGCCGGTGCCGCGCACGGCGGCCGCCAGCGTGTTGATGTACTCGACGACGGCGTCGTCCGACGTGTTGGGCGGGTAGATCGGTTCATTGATCAGTTCGATGGCGACGATCCGCGGGTCGTCGGCGTAGCGCAGGCCGGTGAAGCGGTTGGCATGGGCCATGAACTGGGCCAGGTAGCGCACCTGGCAGGCGCGGGCCTCGGCGTCCGTGGTCATCTGCTGCATGCTGAAGCGGTTTGAGAAGCCGTTGGTGGCGGGATCGGCGCCGCCCCACCAAGCGATGGGGGTGAGGACGACATAGAGGCCTTGGTTGGCCGCTTCGGAGATGAGCAGATCAAGCAGGCGCAGGTGGTCGTTGTCCACCAGGTTGCCCTGAGGGTCGCTGATCTCGCGATCCCAGCAATGCAGGCGCAAGGCATCCAGGCCCAAGCGGCGCAGGTGCACGAGGTCGGTGCGCAGCGCCTCGGCGGGGTCGACGTGGTGACGTCGCAGGGCCTGCCAGTCCATGGAGAACGGCGCGTAGTAGTTGACCCCGAACAGAGCCACCTCGGTGCCGTCATCGGTCCAGCGCAGGATGCCGTTTTCGCAACGGCTGGGGCGCGGGGTTGGCGGGGCTGCCACGGCGGCGCTGAACACCAGGCACAGCCCGAGTGCGCCGATGGCGGTGAGACTACGGATCGACATGATTCAAACTCCTGTGAACGCTGCCGATGGGCGGCCCGGTGCCGCCGCCCTTTGGTAGTGCCAGTGAAGTCCGCGCGGACTCCTGGAGGGCGAAGCTCCCCAGGCGCGCAGGCGCCGCTGAGCCACCGGCCAGAGGCCGGCGACGGGGGACGGCTCACCGCCTGCAAGCAGGCTGGGGAGGTTCGCCCTCCAAAGCCTGCCCGCAGAGCCGGCTGCTGCTGACCTCACTGGTACTACGCCCGTTGCTGGGGTCACGGGGACTTCCGTACGCGAGTTGCTATAGTACATCCATGCACAGGTTTCGCCACGTTCCGACTTCCCGCATCCGCGCCAAGGGCCGCCGCCGATGATCCGCGTTACGCCCACCATCAGCCTGCCGGACGATGAGGTCCTGCTGGAGTTCACGCGCTCCTCCGGGCCGGGTGGACAGCATGTCAACAAGACCGAGACCGCGGTCGATCTGCGCTTCAATATCGGTACCAGCAGCGCCCTGACCGACGCCATTCGGCGGCGCCTGCTGAAGCTGGCGGGGAACCGCGTTGACCAGCATGGCGTGCTGCTGATCTCGGCGCAGTCCTACCGCAGTCAGCGGCGGAACATCGAAGAGGCCACCGAGCGCCTGTGCGACCTGATCCGCCGTGCCGCGGTACCGCCGCGCCCGCGGCGGCCGACCCGCCCCACCAAGGCCTCGAAGGAGCGCCGCCTGACCGCCAAGAAGGTCCGTGGCGACACCAAGCGCGGCCGTCAGGGCCCTGCGGGCGGCGGTTCTGCCGACGGCTAAGCGGGCCGCACCCGGCAACCGGCCAAGGGCTAGCCTGCCCGCCATAAACCAACGGAATAGACGGACGAAACACTACGGCCGGGCCACCTCGGGGGCCGTTTGCACCCGGGGTCGGATCGGCAGTTTCTCGATACCCTCGAACCAGGGATCGCCCAAGGCCCGCAGTTCGACGTCGCCCATGTAGGGGCTGCAGGCATCGACCCAGGCGATGAGGCGTTGGCGGTCTTCCGGGTCGACCTTGACGCCGTGGTGCTTGTCGCTCATGGCGATGTCGATCAGTCGGCTGCGTGGCGACAGGTAGGCGAGCGGGCGGAGCGTGGCGAGGCCGCGCGGATCGTTCATGGTGGGGTCCAGCGTCTCCACCGGGATCGGGCTGGCGGCGCCATAGCCGGGGCTATCGGGGCCGGCGCCCGGCGCGCCGACGGCCCAGGCGGCCTGGCCGACCAGGGTCAGGTACGGCTCCTTGAAGACGTCGACGCCGGGGCGCAGGGTGAGGTCGAGGGTCTTGCGGCCTTCGCCGTCCCCCTGGTGACACGTGCCGCAGGCACGGTCGAGCACGGGTTGTACGAAGCGTTCGAAGCTGATGCTGGCCGTGCCCCACGGCGGCGGGCTGAGGGGCGTGGGCGCGCGCGCCGGTGCCGTCGCCCGGCGCGGGCCGGCGGCGGTGGTGCTATGCTGTTCGTGGCAGCCGACGCACCCACGGCGCTCGCCCGGCATCAGACCGGTGAATGAGCGCATGGTCTGCAGCGCCCGGTAGTGCTCATCCAGCAACTGGAAGTAGACGGACTGCCCGGTCGGCGCCGCGAAGTGCACGGAGCCATCGGCCTCGACCGGGACCACGGAGACGATGCGCTTGACCGTTTCCTCCTGGACCGCCGAGACCGGCGGCCCGGAGTGGCGGAAGGTCTTCATCCAGGTGGAGTAGGTCTTGGCGTCCTGCTGGATGACGCGGAGGTAGCGCACCTGTTCGCGGGGCAGGTCGGGTACTCCCTGCAGGACGTCGGCGCTGTAGAATTCGCCCGGGGCATTGGCTTGGCGGGTGGGGCTGGTCGCGGGCCAGACCACACTATCGGGTCGCGTCGGCGGCAGCGGGCGCGGGCGGACGGGTATGGCGTACCAGGCATGGTGGGCGCCTTCCCAGATCAGCTCCCGGTTGCCGTCGGTGTCCATCAGGTAGAGACGGAACTTACCCTCCTCGCCGCGTGCCGAGACCAGGAAGTCGGTTTCCGAGAGCGGGTAGGCGCCGAGGTAGCCCGTGTACGCTCCCGCGGCATGGTAGCGCGAGGATTCGGCGGCATCCAGCGGCGGGGGACTGCACTCTGGCCAGGCCAGGTCGGCGGTGACCTTGGTCAGGCCGGCGGGGAAGTTGAAGCCCTGGCTGCGATCGAGAATCCCGATCGAGCCGGAGAACCAGTCGTGATGCCCGACGCCGGCGAACATGAGGCGCTGGCTGCCGGGGATAGGCCGCGGTTCGGCGAGGTGATCCGGCCAGACGCTCTGGTTACCCCAGTAGGCCGCGGTGCCCGTGCCGTCGGTGTGGGTCGTCCACAGGCTCTGTACGCGCCAGAGGGCCTTGTCGGTGTACTCCCAGCGCGAGTAGATCAGGCGGCCGTCGGGCAGCAGCGCCGGGACGAAATCCGGCTCGTTGTTGGTGCTGATCAGATGCAGGTTGCTGCCGTCGGCGTCGCAGCGCGCCAGCACGTAGGAGTAGATGAAGGGGCCGCAGCGCACATACGAGTTGCCGCGGGTCGTGGTGAACGCCAGGCGCCCGTCGGGAAGATAGATCGGGTCGATATCGTCGTAGTCGCCCGTCGTCAGTTGCCGCACGCCGCTGCCATCGACGTTCATCTCATACAAGTGGAAGCTCTTCTCCGCGTGTGCTTTATACGAGAACACGAGGCGCCTTCCGTCGAAGGACACCTCCGGTTTCCAGAAGCTGCCGGGTTGAGGCGGATAGAGTTGGCGCACCAGGCCGGCAGGGTCGAGTCCGTCGAGCAGCAGCAGCCTGCCGCCGGGCACGGCGCGGTGTCCGAGGCGATGGATCGCCTGGTGTTGCCAGGCCAGGCCGCGGGGGTAGGGCTGGTCGATCAGCACGACCTGGCTGAAGTCCACGACCGGGTTGCGGAAGAGCAGCCGGCGTTTGATCTGGCGCACGGCGAGGTAGAATTCGCTGGCGTCGGGGTCGGCGGCGAGGCTGACCTGGGCCGCGCCTTCCTGGTGGACCTGGGCGATTTCGGCTGGGGTCAGGGCGCGGCCGTAGATGCCCACATCGTCGACGCAGCCGGCGAAGCGCCAGGAGGTGTCGGCCAGCGAGCGCGCCCCGAGCAGCAGCGGCGCCGTGCTCGCCACGGTCGGCCCCTGGAGCGGCAGTTCGCCGTCGAGGCGCCCGTCGACGAAGAGGGCCAACCGGCTGTCGCTGACCACCTGTGCGAGGTGATGCCAGCGCCCGTCGGTGACGTCCGTTTGCCCGGTGAGGACGTGCGCCGTGGTGGTCGACCAGTGGTGCGCCTTCGCCTTGCCCTGGTAGGTCTGCAGCAGGACGCAGCCGGCGGCAGCGCCATTACCGAGGAGATCGCCGGTGGGTGAGCGCGTCCTGATCCAGGCGCACAGGGTGTAGCTGCCGCCGGCGACGGCGGAGAGCTCCGCGCCGAGGTTGAGGCAGGCTCTGCCGTTGAGCAGGAGGCCATCGCCGAAGACGCCGGGGGCCGGTTCCGCTCGCCCCAGCAGCAGGCTGGGGTGGGCCTGGGGCGAATCGGCCGCGGTGAAGCCTGCCGCGTCGGGCTCGAAGCTCCAGCCCGCCAGTCGGCCGTCCGGGAGCGCGCCGGTACGCGCCGCCCGCTGGGGATCCAGGCCGGCGTAGCGGTGCTCGAGATCGGACAGGGCCCGCAACTCCGCGCCGACGTCCGGCGCGGCGGCGTGCCGGCTGAGCCGCTCAGCCAGCTCGCGCGCCCAGCCGATCTCACGCCGGGCCCGTTGGGCGGTCGGATAGCCGTCGGCCTGGAAGACCCAGTCCCGCTCAAGGGCGGCCGCCGCCGCGGTGGGCGAGAGGGTGCGCGTGACCGGGGTCTGGGGGTCCTCGACCACCACCGGGAGCAGGTCCGGGGGCACGGGCCCCACGTCGATGCGCTTGGTCGCTGGGGGCAGCTCGGCCGCTGCGGCCGGCCGGCCCCCGATCGGCGCCGCGGTCAGGGCCGCCAGCAGGCCGGCGGTCACGAGGCGGTAGGTCAAAGCCCTGGCCGGAGCGGTGCTGCACAGGTGCATCGGGGTGGTCCTCTGCGGTTGGTATGGTCACAACGTACGCCGCCAGGGTTTGGGCTGCCAGCTCTCGGCAGCACTTGCGTTGGCGACGACCCTGGCTAGATTACCGGCGCGGACGGTGGCGTTGGCGCCTTTCGGTCCGCAGGGCGTAAGCATGATCAACGAGCGTAGCCAAGGCACTATTACGATCGGCGTCGGGGCGTAGCCTCGGGGCCCGGTGCCTGCTCTGCAGAAACGGCCCTTCCCGCCCCGAGGCAGGAAGGGCTTTCTGTTTAGGCAGGCAACGGCTCCCGCGGCGTCTGGCCGTCGCGCTCGCAGAGGAAGCACGTATGATGACAGAAGTCCGGGTCGGGATCATCGGTTTTGGGACGGTTGGGGCCGGGGTGGTCGACTGTCTGCTGCGCAACGGCGACCTGATCGCCGAGCGTACCGGCCTGCGTCCGGTCCTCACCCGGGTGGCGGACCTCGACATCGTCAGCGACCGCGGCGTCCGGGTGCCGGACGGCGTTCTCACCACCGATTCCTTCGGGCTGATCGAAGATCCGGAGGTTGATCTGGTGGTGGAGTTGGTGGGCGGCACGGGGATCGCGAAGAAGTTTGTGCTGCGGGCGCTGGAGATCGGCAAGCCCGTGGTCACGGCGAACAAGGCCTTGCTGGCCACGCACGGCGAGGAGATTTTCTCGGCGGCCGAGCGTTCCAGTGCGGACGTCTACTACGAGGCCAGCGTCGGCGGCGGCATTCCCTGTATCAAGGCCATGCGTGAGGGCCTGGTGGGGAACCGTATCAAGGAGATCGTGGGCATCCTGAACGGAACCTGCAACTACATCCTGACGCGTATGGAGAAGGAGAAGGCCGACTTCGCGGTCGTGCTCAAGGCGGCGCAGGACGCCGGCTATGCCGAGAAGGACCCCGCGCTGGACGTGGACGGCATCGACACCGCGCACAAGGCCACCATTCTGGCCTCGTTGGCCTACGGTGAGTGGTTTGGTATGGAGCCCATGCATATCGAGGGCATCCGTACCGTCAGTCTGCAGGACATCGAGTACGCCGCCGAGCTGGGCTACCGCATCAAGCTGCTCGCCGTGATCAAAGAGAACGACGGTGCCGTGCAGATGCGGGTGCAGCCGACGCTGATTCCGATGCGCTCGCTGCTGGGGCACGTCGACGGGGTCTTCAATGCGGTCTGGGTGCGCGGGGATACCGTCGGCGGCACGATGTACTACGGGCGTGGGGCCGGGCGTGATGCAACGGCCAGCGCCGTGGTGGCTGACATTGTGGATGTGAGCTTGAACCTGAAGTACGGCTCGCACCGTCGCGTGCCTGCTTTCCGGGCGCACAACGCCTACGACCGTTTCGTTCCCATGAGCGAGATCCGCAGCCGCTACTACATCCGCATTCAGGCCCTGGATCGTCCTGGCGTGATGGCTCTGGTGAGCGGGATCCTGGGGTCGCATAGTATCAGCATTGCCAGTGTGACGCAGAAAGAGGTCGACCAGCCTTCCGTGCCGATGGTCATTCTGACCCATCAGGCGCGCGAGGTCGCGATTCAGCAGGCGCTGGCCGAGATGGGCGGGCGGGCCGAGATCGTCGAACCGCCGGTGATGTTCCGCATTGAGGACCCAACCTGATGACGAGGGCCTGAACCTGCCGGTGGCGCGCAGGCCGCGCTGGCCGGGGGCGAGGGTACCGGGAGTCTGTGGCACCATGGCCGATTTCATCCATATCTACGACACGACCTTGCGCGACGGTACGCAGAGTCAGGGCGTGACCTTCTCCAAGACCGACAAGGTCCGTATCGCCGAGCGCCTGGACGCCTTCGGTGTGAGCTACATCGAGGGCGGCTGGCCGGGCTCGAACCCGAAGGACATGGGGTTCTTCGAGGCCATGCGCGGGCGTTCGTTGCAGCATGCCCGTCTGGCGGCGTTCGGGAGCACCCGCCGAGCGGCCTGCGGGCCGGAGCAGGATGCGAATCTGCAGACGCTGCTGCAGGCCGCCACGCCGGTGGTAACCATCTTCGGCAAGAGCTGGCTGTTCCACGTCCACGAGGTCCTGCGGGTCACTCCGGACGAGAATCTGGATATGGTCGGCAGTTCCTGTGCCTACCTGCGCGACCACGGCCGCGAGGTCATCTTCGACGCCGAGCACTTTTTCGATGGTTACGCCGACCGTCCTGAGTACGCGCTGGCGGTACTGCGGCGGGCGGCGGCGGAGGGAGCCACGACGATCGTGCTCTGCGACACCAACGGCGGCACGTTGCCCCATGTGCTCGCCGAGGTGACGGCGGCGATGGTCCGGGCCCTGCCGGGTGTGGCCATCGGCATCCATTGTCACAACGACGCCGGCTGCGCGGTGGCCAACAGCCTGGCTGCGGTGCGGGCCGGCGCCGTCCAGGTCCAGGGCACCATCAATGGCTTCGGCGAACGCTGCGGGAACGCCAACCTCTGCACCGTCGTGCCGGCACTGAGTCTGAAGATGGGGCTGGCCTGTCTGGCGGACCCGCACCCCGAACGGTTGACCGAACTGAGTCGGTTCGTCTACGCCCTGGCCAATATCGGCGAGGACGCACACCAGCCCTTTGTCGGCAGCGCCGCCTTCGCCCACAAGGGCGGCATGCACGTCAACGCGGTGGCGAAGAATGCGGCCACCTTCGAGCACATCTCGCCTGCCCTGGTCGGCAACCGGCGGCGCATTCTGGTCAGCGACCTGGCCGGGGGCAGCAATGTGCTGCTGAAGGCGGAGGAGCACGACATCAAGCTCGACGGCAAGGGCCCCGAGGTGCGGCAGATCCTCTCGGAGCTGAAACGCCTGGAGTCCGAGGGCTACGAGTTCGAGAGCGCCGACGCCTCCTTTAAGGTGCTGGTTCAGAAGCTGCTGCACGACCACCGCAGTTTCTTCGAGTTGGACGGCTTCCGCGTCATTGTGGAGAAGCGCGGTGCCGGCGTGCCCTGCCTGTCCGAGGCGACGATCAAGATCAAGGTCGGCGACCGCACCGAGATCACGGCTGCCGAGGGCGACGGGCCGGTCAACGCCCTGGACCTGGCCTTGCGCAAGGCCTTGACCCAGTTCTACCCCGAGGTGCACGAGATGACCTTGCGCGACTTCAAGGTCCGCATTCTGGATGGCGAGGACGGCACCGCTGCCAAGACGCGGGTGCTGATCGAGTCGACCGACGGCAAAGCCATGTGGGGGACGGTCGGGGTCAGCGGCAACATCATCGAGGCGAGTTGGCAGGCCTTGCTGGATTCGGTGGAGTACTTCCTGTTTGAGCGGGATGCGAACCGCGTCAAAGGAGTGGAAAAAGCAGACTTGGAGGCTTGAAAGCGTCGCTATCTGCAATAGTGTAAGGCCTCGTTGTGAGCGGGCGTAGCTCAGTTGGTAGAGCGCCACCTTGCCAAGGTGGTTGTCGACGGTTCGAGTCCGTTCGCCCGCTCCAAACTTCTGTCTTTTTGTGAGCGGGCGTAGCTCAGTTGGTAGAGCGCCACCTTGCCAAGGTGGTTGTCGACGGTTCGAGTCCGTTCGCCCGCTCCATTTCATCCCCTCCCACGCGACTCTTACCCTTGGATCCCCGAGTTCCGCAGCCTCGCGGCGCGACTCAACTCCGCGGGCAATGCCATAGTGAATTCCGCAGCCGCCGGCTGTGCGGGCACGCTCTGGAGGGCGAATCCTGCTGTCCAGCAGGATCCTCCAGCACCAAGCGTGCGCAGTGCCGCCCGATCATGTCAAGATGAAACTCTTGGTGAGAAGTGCGCTGCTCCTGACCCCCGCGCGACCGAGGTTGAGTTTCACAGGAGGGGGCCGCGCCGACGTCACTGGCACTACCTCGGCGGCGCAGGGCTGTTCCGTTTTCCCAACGACCATCGGTGTTGGTCACCGGCACGGTGAAAGCGTGAGAGCGTGATTGCGTGAGGGTTACGGCGCGTGTGCCGGCCGTCTGTCGCGAATCCACGCTTTCACGTTCTCACGCGCTCACCCGTAGCGGGAACCGCGATCTTGGAACAGCCCTGTCGGCGGCATCGCGGAACTTGCCCAGCGCCGCGGTGTCACCTAGGTTACCGCTACGGCGTCGGCAGGGGTTAGGCCGTGGCGGCAGGGTATGACACCGAGCCCTGAGAGGGGTTTCCAGAGCAGCGCTAGCAGGAGCGAAGACGCTATGTGGGACTACACGGAAAAGGTCATGGACCACTTCCTGCACCCCAGGAACGTGGGCGAGATCGCGGATGCCGATGCCATCGGCGAAGTCGGGAACATCACCTGCGGTGATGCCCTGAAGCTCTTCCTGAAACTGGATGCCGGGAAGACGCGGATTGCGGACGTGAAATTCCAGACGTTCGGCTGTGCCAGCGCCATCGCCAGTGCCTCGGCGCTGACCGAACTGGTGAAGGGCAAGGCCATCGTCGAGGTCGAGACGGTGACCAACGACGACATTGCCAAGTATCTGGGCAGCCTGCCGGAAGAGAAGATGCACTGTTCGGTGATGGGCATGGAGGCGTTGCAGGCGGCGCTGGCCCATCTGCGCGGCGAGGGTGACGGCAAGGCGACCTCAGGCCACGACCATGATCATGGGAAGTACGACCCCGACGGTGTTGACCGGGTGGTGTGTTACTGCTTCAGCGTCACCGAACGTCACATCCGGGAGGTGGTCGCGGCCAACGGCTTGACCACGGTGGCGCAGGTGACGCACTACTGCAAGGCCGGTGGCGGTTGTGGCGGCTGCAAGAAAGACATACAGGCCATTCTCGACGCTCTGGCGGGGGCGGCGGCGACGGCCGCCGCTGCCGTGGCGGCACCGGCGGCGGCAGGGCCGGCGCCCAAAGTCCTGACGAACCTGCAGAAGATGATGAAAATCCAGCAGCTCATCAACGACGAGCTCAGGCCTGGTCTGCAGGCCGACGGCGGCGACCTGGAGTTGCTCGACATCGACGGGGACCGGGTCGTCGTGCAACTCAAAGGCGCCTGCGCCGGGTGCCCCGGGGCGCAGACGACATTGAAGCGGTGGGTCGAGGCGCGGTTGCGCGAGGAAGTCTCGCCGGCGTTGACCGTGGTGGCGGGTTGATGAGGTGCGCGTCCATGCGTAAAGATGTCATCTATGTCGATAACAACGCCACCACGCGGGTGGCCGATGAGGTCCTGCAGGAGATGCTGCCGTTCCTCACCGACTACTACGGCAACGCCTCGAGCATGCACACCTTCGGCGGGCAGGTGCGCACGTACATCGATGCCGCGCGTCAGCACCTCGCTGCCCTGCTCGGGGCTGCCCCGGGCGAGGTGATCTTCACCAGTTGCGGGACCGAGTCCGACAATGCCGCCATCATGAGCGCGATCGACAATCTTCCGGCGCGGCGCAAGATCGTGACCTCGAAGGTCGAGCATCCGGCCGTTCTAGGAATGTGTAAGACATTGCAGCAGAAGGGTTATCATGTTGAATACGTGCCCGTAAACGCCAAGGGTAAGTTGTGTTTTGACGCCTTGGAGAAGATGGTGGATGACGAGACAGCCATCGTTTCGGTGATGTGGGCCAACAATGAGACGGGCAATATCTACCCGGTGGCGAAGTTGGCCGAGATCGCCCATCAGCACGGGGCGCTGTTCCACACTGACGCCGTGCAGGCGGTGGGCAAGGTGCCGATCGACCTTGCCAAGACGCGCATTGACTTCCTTTCCCTGAGTGGTCACAAATTGCACGCGCCCAAAGGGATCGGTGCTCTGTACGTGCGTCATGGGACGCCCTTCAGCCAGTTCCTCATCGGTGGCCACCAGGAGTTTGGTCTGCGGGCCGGGACCGAGAACGTGGCGGGCATCGTGGCTCTGGGCAAGGCCGCCGAGTTGGCCGGGGCGCATCTCGATGAGGAGAACACGCGTGTGGCGGCCATGCGGGACTACCTGGAGAAGGGCCTGCTGTCCACGTGCCCGAATGCCCGCGTCAACGGCAACCCGGAGGGGCGTCTGCCCAACACCACCAATATCAGTTTCGAGTTCATCGAAGGCGAGTCGATCCTGCTGCTCCTCAACCAGCATGACATCGCGGCGTCATCGGGTTCGGCCTGCACGTCGGGCTCGCTCGAGCCGTCGCATGTGCTGCGGGCCATGGGCGTGCCCTACACGGCGGCCCACGGCAGCATCCGCTTCAGCCTATCGCGCTACAACCGTATGGACGAGATGGACACCATCATCGCGAAGCTGCCGCCGATCATCCGCCGGCTGCGTGAGATCTCGCCCTACGGGCGGACGTCGGGCTGAGCGCGCTGCGCCGTTCTGCCTGCCGGCGTTTTTCCAGCGCCGGCGGCGGCGGATAGGCAAGCATTCCGCGGTTCACCCCTTATACTTTGCCTGGATGCGCGTCTCCATACCGGGGATGGTTGCTGCCCAGAGCCAACACCAGAGGACAGTCAATGAAGATCAGCCGCACGTGTCTGTTGGGTGCCATGGCCGGCCTGATGGTCGCCGGGTACTGCGCCGCACAGGAGCCCACTCTGAGTACCCCCGTGGATCAGGTCAGCTATCTCATTGGGCGGCAGATTGGGGATTCGCTCGCGGGCGAGGAACTGGCCAACGAACTGAACCTCGAGGTGCTGATTGGCGCCCTGCGCGACGCCGTGGCCAAGAAGCCCAACGCGATCCCGCCGGAAAAGGCTCAGGAGGTGATGCAGGAGTTCAGCACGCGGATGCGTGAGAAGGTCACCGCTGTGCGTCAGGCTCAGGGCGAGGGCAACAAGAAGGAAGGTCTGGCGTTCCTCGAGACCAACAAGACGGCCGAGGGCTGGGCCGTCACCGGCAGCGGCCTGCAGTACAAGGCCATCAAGAACGGCGACGGCAAGAAGCCGGCGCTGACCGACACCGTGGAAGTTCATTACCGCGGGACCCTGCTGAATGGCACCGAGTTCGACAGTTCCTACAAGCGTAACGAGCCCGCCGTGTTCCCGCTCCGGCAGGTGATCAAGGGCTGGCAGGAAGCCCTGCAGTTGATGTCCGTGGGGTCCAAGTGGGAGGTCGTTCTGCCCTCCGAGCTGGCCTACGGTCCGAACGGCAAGGGCCGGGAGATCGGGCCGGATGCCGTGCTGAAGTTCGAGATCGAACTGCTCAGCATCAAGGAAGCGCCGCCGGCTGTGCCGGCCGCACCTGAGGCCCAGAAGTAAGCAGAGAGCGCGAAGGCCTGGCGTCGGCGGTTCCATCCGCTGGGGCCGGGTGTGAGGTGTGCGGCCGGACTGGGAAACCCGTCCGGCCGCGCTGTTTCTACGGCGCCCGGCGAGGGCGCTGGCGGCGGGCGGGCGTCAGCCCTACCGGGCCGCGTCTCGCGGGAGGGTACCCGTCAGGACCGAGGGCCATGCCGTGCACGTGAAGACGCTCTGCGCCGGGCTGGGTTTCGTCACCGCTCAGGCGGAAGTTGACGCACATTCCGCACCGTTACAGCGTTGGCCTAGTGACCTCCACGGAACGGCTCTGCGAGGCGATGGCGAGATGGTAAGAGAGGGTCAGATGAATACCCAGCGCGGGTACGGTGCGCGGGCCGCGTGCGCCTCAGGTCGTCTGGCGGTGTGGATCGCTGTCCTGGCGGCGCTGCTGGCGGGGGCCGCGGCTCTGGCCCATGATGCCGATCCTGAGCGACCCACGGCTGCCGACCTGGCGCTGGCCCGTCCCGCCCTGTCGGGCTCGGAGGCGTTCGCGCGCGAGCTGCTGGCGCATGCGGGCGGCTGGGTGACCGAGCCCAGTGCGGCCTCGCTCGACCGCGTTGCCGCCCGCCTGGCCGCGGCCGACGCGCTGCGCAGCGGGCGCGCGCCTGGCGGCGCGGCCGAGGCCGACTACCAGCGCTGGCGTGGCGAGCAGGCGCTGCTCGCATTCGCGGCGGCGGCGCCGGGGCTGGTTCGGCTCGACGTGCGCCAGGCGCAGCAGACGGCCCTCGGCGCGCCCATCGCGATGGGACAGGAAGGGCTGCTGTTGGTGGCGGCCGAGCTGCCCGGCGAGGGCACGTCCTTCGTGGTGCAGGAAATGGACCTCACCGGGGAGCGCGACCCCGGCCCCTGCACGATCGAGGTCGGCCGCGAGGGCGTGACCTACATGCTGCTCAAGCTGAGCCAGTTGCCCACGGGCGAGTCGACCCTTGTCCTCAGTCTGCGCCGCCGCGGCGACGAGCGGCCGTCGCTCTTCGGCTCCGTCCGGCTCGTGTCTGCGCCTCTCGGGCAGCTTGCGGTCGACGTCCGTGATGAGCACGGCGAATCGACCCCGGCGCTGCTGCGGCTGACCTCGGTGCGGGGCCGGCGCTTGCTGGAGCCGGCCGGCGCGCTGGACTTCAGCCCGATGCTGAACCAGGTGACGGGGCTGCCGATCTACGGACCGGGGCGCGGCTACCCCGTCTGGCTACCGCTGCGCTGGCAGGGGCGGTATTGGGTCGTGCCGGGTCGTTTCGAGATGGCCGTGCCGGCCGGCGTCTGGGAGGTCGACATCATCCGCGGCCCCGAGTTCGAGCCGGTGCACGCGCTCGTGGAGGTGCCTCCCCAAGGGCGGGTTCAGCGCGTCATCCGCCTGCAGCGCTGGACGTCACTGGCGCGGCAGGGCTGGTTCTCCGGTGACGACCACGTTCACTCCCGCCTGATGCACAGTGAGGACGCCGACAAACTGATGGCGTTTGTGCGGGCGACCGATCTGAACCTCTGCAATGTGCTCGAGATGGGCGACTCCTCGCGTACCTGGTATGCGCAGCGCGGCTTTGGCCCGGATTTCCGGGTGCAGTATGGCGACCACTGGCTGGTTCCCGGGCAGGAGGACCCGCGTTCGGCGCTGGGGCACGCCATCGGCCTGAACCTGCAGTCCAAAGTGCGCGACCCGGCCCGCTACCTGCTCAACGACTGGGTGGCCGACGAGATCCACAAGCAGGGCGGGCTGTACGGCCACACGCACGTGGGCAGCGGCGTGAAGGAACTGCTGACCGAGCGCGAGATGGCGCTCTTCACCCCCATGGGGATCGTTGACTTCAACAGCGTCATGCAGGCCGGGCTGGGCACGGCGCTCTTCTACGATTTCCTGAATCTCGGCTTCCGGATGACGGCCACGGCCGGTAGCGATACCCCCTACGGTGGCACCGTTGGCGCCGTGCGCACCTATGCCTACTGCGGCAAGCGCCGGTTCACTCCCGATGCGTGGTTCGAGGCGGTGCGCGCCGGTCGGACGTTCGTGAGCAATGGCGTCATGGTGGGTCTCGAGGTTAACGGCCAACTGCCGGGCGCGGAGATCGCGGTTGGGCCCGGAGACACACTGCGGCTGCGGGCGCGGGCTTTCGGTCTGCCCGGGCAGTGGGCGCCGCGGCGACTCGAGATCGTCTGGCTCGGCGAGGTCGTGCGGCGGGTTGAGGCGGGCGATTCTCCCGAGCGGGACCTGAAGCTGAAGGCCGACTTGCCGGCGGGCTGCGGGGGCTGGCTGGTGGCGCATGCCGTGGGCGAGGATGGGTCCGAGGCCCTGACCAGTCCCGTCTACGTGGTGCGCCCGGGCTTCCGGGGCTGGAACACGGCCCAGGCCGAGGCGATCCTCAGCCGCCAACTGCAGGTGCTGGACGAGATCGACACGGCGCTCACAGAGGCGGCCGAGATCGCCGCACGGCCGGAGCGCGCGCTGGACCTCTACAACCGTCTGCTGGCTGATCAGGCCGCCGCGGTCCGCACACGCCTGGCCCGGTCGCGCGCGGTGTATCTGGGTCTGCGCGAAACCCTGGCTACCGAGGCCGCGCGTCGGGCCGCGGAGCGCTAGTCCGAACCGTGGATACCCGCGGTCGGAAACGTCCCCCCTATGAGAACGTTGGCGGCTTGACGGCCGGCGCTTGCCAGGCTAGGCTAGGATTGTTCGGACAATGGTAGTGTCTGAACGATTGAGGGTACCATGCACTCTGCAACTGGCTCCGGTGAGGGCTTACCGCAGCGTATTGCGCGCGCCATCGGCAATGACTATCTGGAAGTCGGGCGGCTAGCGGCGGCGGCGGGGTTGCCGAGTGTCCGTGAGCTGGCCGGGCGCTACGCGGTTTCGAAGGCCACGGTGTCGCAGGCGCTGGGGTTGCTACAGTCCCAGGGGTTGGTGGTGAAAGGGCCCGGCCGAGGCGGGTTTGTGGCTGCGGGCGGCTCTGCCGCCACCCCCTCGGCGGCGCGGCTGCTGGGGCTGGTCCTGCCGGGGCCGGCAGTGGGCCAGCTCTTGGGGCAGTTGTACGACGGCGTAGAGCGTTGCTGCCGCGAGAACGGCTATCACACCCTGGTGCTGGCCAGCGACTGGGACTACGATACGGAACGGGAGCGGGTCGCCAGCGCCTTCGCCGCCGGCTGTGCGGGGGTGGTGCTCTATCCCATGCCGCGGCGGCCCGGGCAACTGCGGCAGGACTACCTCAACCGCGAGCACCTGGGGCGGCCCCTGGTGCTGGTCGACATGGCGCAGCCGACGCAGCGGCGCTCGCAGGTGCTGTTCGACAACTACCGAGCCTGCCGTGAGCTGACCTCCGGGCTGCTGCAGGCCGGGCACCGGCGGATCGCCTTTGTGCATCTTACGACCGCCACGGGCCGCCTGCTGCACCGCTCCAACCAGGACCGTCAGCGCGGCTACCTCGCCGCCATGGGCGCGGCCGGTCTGAGCCCTCGAGCCGAGGACCAGTGGCAGGAGCTCTTCCCCGAGCCGGATCCAATGGCGGCAGCCGACGCCTTGGCCCGGCAGTGGCTGGCGCAGCGCGAACGGGCCACCGCCGTCATCGCCTCGGCCGACTTTGCGGCGCTGTGCCTGACGGTGCGGGTCCGGGCCGCGGGTCTGCGCGTGCCCGAGGATCTCGCGGTGGTGGGCTTTGACCACCAGGAGACCTGCCATCCGGACGGGCTCTCGTTTCCCACCACGGACCCCGACTTCCGCCGGGCGGGTGAGATCGCTGCCGACCTGGTACTGCAACAGCTCCGCGGCGAACTCCGCGAGCCGGCGAACTACGTGCTCCCCGTGCCGGTATTGCGACCGGCTCAGCGAGGGGAACCATGAGAACGTTCCGTACTCCAATGATCGCATTGCTGGCGGCGGCCGCGCTGCCGACGGGTACGGGAGCGGCAGCCGCGCCGACGCCCGCGTCGCCGCCGGGGCAGACGGCGGTAGCCATCCCCCGCGAGCCCTACCCGGCGCCCGATCCCATCTACCGGATGGCGACCCAGGATCAGGGCCGCATCCTGCGCCACGGCGATGGTCCGGACCAATGCGACCTCAATGGCGCCCGCGAACCGAGCATCGTGTCTGAGGACGGCACTTACTACCTCTTCTATGACGGCGCCGGCCCCACCGGATGGTTGGCCTGCCTGGCTACCAGCACGGACTTGGTGAACTGGACGAAGCGCGGGCGCATGCTGGCCCTGGGTAAGCCGGGAGACCCGGACGCCGCGTTTGCCGGTTCGCCGTGGTTCATTAAGGAGCGCGATACGTGGCACATGTTCTACATCACCGCCCGTACGGCAACGCCCCCGCCCGACTTGGTCGCCGCGGGGCCGTACAACGCCATGAAAGCGACCAGCAAAGCGCTGACGGGCCCCTGGGTCAAGACCGCGGGCTTCGTGCCGCTGGATCCCAGGGTGGGCACCTTCCCAGACCAGATGGCCTTTCCGGGACATATCGTCAAACACCAGGGCGAGTACCTGATGTTCTTCGGCGCTCCCGGTGCCGTCGGGATTGCCCGGACCCAGGACCTCAACGCCAAGTGGACGCTCGCCCCGGAGCCCCTGTTTGCTTCCGGCCACTACGACATCGAGAACTCATCGGTCTACTATGAGAAGGCGAACAAGACCTGGTTCCTGTTTGTGAACCATATCGGCAGGCACGATGGCCTCATGTATACCGACGCCACCTGGGTCTTCTGGACGCGGGACATCAACACCTGGGACGGCCGTAACCGCGCCATCGTGCTGGACGGCCAGAACTGCACCTGGAGCACGAAGTGCATCGGCATGGCCACCGTGCTGCCCGTCGGCAAACGGTTGGCGGTCTTCTACGATGCCCCGGGCGGCGACAGTGTCAGCCACATGAAGCGGGATATCGGCCTGGCGTGGCTCGAACTGCCGCTGCTGCCGCCAGGTAGCAAGTGATCGAGGCACAGAGGGAATGGATCCTATGATGAAGCCAAGCGTTTCAACCGAGCCTCGGCACCTGGTCTCGTTCGACTGCGCCCGGGAGTACGGTCCCGAGCAGTACTTTGCGCACGGCGAGGTGCAGGTGTTGCAGACGCCGCTCGGTGCCTACCGCGAGGCTGAGGCCAAGCCGCTGTCGCGTTTCGGGTACCGATTCAGGATCGAGAAGCTCGGACAGCCCCATGAGGTCGTGATCCGCTATCCGGACGACAAGCGCCGGTTCATGTGCGTCATGGACGGTACGTTCTATGACCTCACCACGGGCGTCTTCACGGGCGGGGCACAGGCGCTCAGCGGCGCCCTGCTCGAGTTGCGGCAGGTGTTCTGGCCGCGTTGGCACGACTGCAGCATCGTGTTCATGACCTGGAGTGAGGGCGAGCCGGCCGCCGTGGCGGACTTCGCGGTCTACGAGTTGCCCGGTCTGCCGGCTCTGCCGCCGTTGGGCGTCTCGGCCGCGCCTGAACCTGGCCAGGCCACGCCGGCGCCGGGGCCCCGGCGCGAGTTCGGCATCCAGTATGAGGATCCGTGCGGGACCTGTGCCAGCGTGGGGGCGCTCAACCGGCAGGAGTGGATCGAGCGAGTCGTCAGCTACGCTCGCCACAGCGGACAGGACCTCCTCGTCTACCCGCTGGCGTGGTACCATGGCCCCCAGTTTCCTTCGGCGCGCGAGCCAGCGGGCATCCTGGACTGTATCGCCGCGCCCGACCGGCGGCTGTACGCCCGCTGGACCTCTCAGCCCGTGGACTGGTACGCCGGACTCCTGGAGCGCCTGGGGCAGGAAGGGATCGGGTTCCAGGGCTCACTCACCCTGATCCGCCTTGGCAGTCTGATGCGGAAGATGAACACCGACCTGGCGGCGGTCCAGGCCGGGGCGGATACCATCAACAACGTCCTGTTCAACAACGTGGTCAGGGGCGGCACGGGCGACTGGACCTGGCCGTACAGTGCGCCGCACTTCACGGCCGCCGCCGACACGCTGCGGCCGGGCGAGGTGGGGCCGGCGTTCCAGGGTGCCCCGGGCGCGGCGCTGCCGCTCACGGTGGCGCCAGAGAGCGCGCCGCCGGGGCTGGAGGCGGGACCCATCTTCAACCCGCTGCACCCGGTCGTTCAGGAGGCCATCCTCGGCTTCGTCACCGAAGCCGCGGAACGGTACGGGAAGTACCCCGCGTTCCGGGGCCTCTCGATCAATGTCTACGCGACCACCATGCTCTGGTTCGGTTCGCTGCGGGCTGGCTATGACGACTACACGGTCGGCCTCTTCGAGCGGGAAACCGGGATGCGCGTGCCGGTCGATCGGAGTGCCCCGGACCGGTTTGCGCGGCGCTTCGAGTTCCTGACGACCCAGGCCCGTCCGGCGTGGGTTGCCTGGCGTTGTGCCAAGGTTAGGCACCTGCTCTGTCAGCTCCGCGATGCGGTTGTCCGGGCCCGCGCGGACCTGCGTCTGACGGTGACCTTGTGGCAGGAGACGTTGGTGCCCTGTTTGTTCGACCGCCCGATCTCCGTCGTGCAGCAGTTGCACGCCAGGAGCAACACCTTGCGGCTCTTCCAGGAAGGCGGGATCGACATCGACCTGTTCCGGGACGAACCGGGCCTCGTGTTCGACATCGAGATGGGCAACTGCCGCGACCGCGGCTGGGGGTTCGAGGGCGTCAAGGCACCGCTGGAGCAGACCGCGATGTTCCGGGACCACGACTTCCTGGACCAGGAGTCGCTGGACGCCCTGGCCGCCCAGGTCCTGCCGGGCGTCTTCGTCTTCAACTGCTGGGTGGAGGCCTGGGGCAAGTTCGTCTGGTGGTTGTGCGAGCCGGACGACCCCAACGTGGCCGCACTTCAGGACATGGATGGGAAGCCGGCGGAGCGCCTGCTGCGCATGAACTGCGAGTACCCGAAGGATGGCTTCTGGTGGGAGCCGCAGATGCGCATCACCCCGCCGTTCCAGGCCGGGCACTTCCTCGAGCCCTTCGCGCACGCCGTGGCGGAGCTGGATGCGTGCCGGATCACGCGCGGCGGCCTCTTCCTGGACACGGCCCACACCGAGGAGACGCGCCGCTTTGCGCTGGCCTACCGGGCCCTGCCGCGGCGGAAGTTCGAGACCGTCGGCACCCGCACCGACCCGGTCGCGGTCCGCTCGCTGCTGGCGGACGGTGAGCGCTACCTCTACCTAGTGAACCGCGAGTGCTATCCCATCGAGGTTGACGTGGACTTCAGCCGCTCTCCCCGCCGCCTCTACGACCTGGCGCAGGGCCGGGCCGTCGCGGCGGGGCGGCAATGGACGGTGACCCTCGGCGCCTACGATCTGCGGGCGTTCACGGCGCCCCCGGGGGTGGCGGTCCGCAGCTTCGCGGTGCGGTTGCCGCCGGACCGGGCCGCGGGTCTCTTCCGGGAAGCTGAAGCGGCCCTCGCTGACCTTTGCGCTGCCCGCGCGGCCGGGTGTGGGGTGCCGGGCCTGGACGTGGTCGAACGTGGCCTGCGTGCGGCCCTGGCAGTCCGCCGCGTCGCCTGGTTGCGGCGGGCGCTGAACAGCTACGCGGTGCGCAAGTGCCGTGATCTCCGCGATCTGCAGAGAACATAGAAGGATGGGAATGAGAACCACGCAACGCCTCGCCCTGCACGCCCAGCTCCTGGTGGGCCTCAGTGCCTTGCACGCCCTCGGCGCCGATGCCGGGCCAGCTCCTGCCGCCACGCCCTTCACGGCGAAGGGCGACCGCCATCCTGCGGTGAACCTGGTGTATCCCGAAGCGGCATTCCTGCACGCGGGCAAAGGCGGGCGCTTGGTGGACGTGACCAAGCCGCCGTTCAACGCCAAGGGCGACGGCAAGACCGACGACACCGGGGCGCTCATCGCGGCGCGCGATTTCGTGATGAGAAGCCATGAGCCGGCCTATTGTTTCCGCAATCTGCTCAAGGGCAGTTATCTCCTCTATCTGCCAAATGGGACCTATCTGGTGAGCGACACCGTGAATCACAACCTGCCGGTGCAGGTGGGTGATAGCGTGTGGGACAATTACCAGCGGTACTGGCTGATGACGGATGCAGAGACGCAGAGCAAAGCGCTTTTCCCCGCACGCTGGGTCAATGAGCAGAACGACAGCATCATCATCCTGGGTCAAAGCCGCGAGAAGACCATCCTGCGCCTGAAAGACAACTGCCCCGGCTATGGCGCGGGCGCCGCCAAGCCCGTGCTGGGGTTCTTCCGCCTGAACTGCGGCTCCAACGTGAACCAGAACAACGTGGTCGAGAATCTGACGGTGGACACGGGGCGCGGCAATCCGGGCGCCATCGGGATGCGCTGGAACTCGGCGAACACCGGCGCCATCCGCAACGTGACCATCCTGTCCGGGGACGAGACGGGCGTCGCGGGGCTGAAGTGCGACGTGCATGCGGCGGAGGGCTTGGTGGAGGACATTTCCATCCAGGGCTTCGACGAGGGGCTGTCTTTCAGCGCCGGCAAGTGTTCCATCCTGACGCTGGAACACGCCTCCTTCAGCAAGCAGAAACGCCTCGGCATCCGGGTGGCGGACTACTCGCGCCTTGCCGCGCGGGATGTCGTGGTGACGGGCGCGCCAACCGCCCTGCGGGTGGGATCGTCCGCGCATGGCGTCATGCTCGACAGTTCTTTCCAGGGCAAGGAGGGCGCGGGAGCGGCCATTGACTTGGCCGACGGGCACCTGTTCGCGCGCAATACCCAGACAGCGGGATACGCCAGCGCCTTGGCGCGGGACGGGAAGAGCGTCCTTGCGTCTCCGCGGGTGGAGGAATACGTCTCGGGGCCAACGCTTTCGACCGAGCCGGGTCCCCCGGCGGGGAGCATGCGACTGCCGATCGAGGAGTCGCCCAAACTCCTGCACGAGGCCGATCTGGCGAAGTGGGCGAATGTCGATGACTATGGGGCCGTGGGCGATGGCGTCGCCGATGACACGCAGGCGATCCAGAAGGCGATGGCTTCCGGCAAGCCCGCGGTTCTGTTTCCGAGGAATGTCTACATCGTCAACGGGACGGTGGCGATCCCGAGAACCGTGCGGCAGGTCTCGTTTCTCTATGGCTGCACGCTGCGGACGCAGCTCCGGGAAGAGGCCATGTTCTGCGTGGCGGAGGCGTCCGCCGAGCCGCTGCTGCTGCAGCAAAGCGCGTTCAACCTGGGGGGCGTGTTTCTGGACCACGCCGCGCAGAGAACCGTCGTGCTGGAAGATACGCAGACGTTCTTCCCCCACGGCGGACGCAGCGCGCTGATGATGGAACAGTTCTTCAAGCCCGTGAAACCGGCGCAGTATGACGACGCCACGAACTGCTGGCGGCTCTACCGCAACACGACGCCCGTGGGGGAACCCAAGAAGCTCTTTGTCAACAACGCACTGGGCTTCGCGCCCGGCGGCCCGAAGAACCGGTTTGCGGTGGAGAACGTCACGGTCTGGTGCCGCCAGGCGAACACCGAGCACTATCTGAGCGACTTCGCGTTCCGCAACGCGACCGCGTGGATCCTGGGGTTCAAGAGCGAAGGCCAGGAAGACGCGCACCGCTTCAGCGCTTTGGACGGCACCCGCCTTGAGGTTCTGGGGGGCCTCTACTTCCAGATCAGACAGAGCGTGCCGCTCATCCTTGCCAAGGACTCCGCCGTTTGCATCACCATGACATCGGACTGCCAGCCCTCCCAGGCGCACATTCTGGAAGACGTGAAGGGCGGGAAAACGAGCGTGATCCCGGTGGCGGCCTGTCCGCCGCTGAACATCTCCAAAGACACGTCGGTCCCATCCGAGACCTCCCTGATGAACTGGCAGAATTGTCCCCTGCCCAAAGAGATGCCTTTCATCCCGCTGCTCATCAATTACTGAAGCATGTCCATCCTCTCAACGTCGTTTACAGCAACAGATTGCCGCGCACACCGCGGAAACTGCCAGCCACAAGAGAGAATGGAAAGGAAGGCCGTCATGACAAGCATCCACTGCCTCGCCCTGCTGCTGCTGGGCATCACTGCCATTGACGCGGGCGCCGCCGATGCCATGCCGGAACCCGAAGCCATCGCGGGCACGCGGATGCGGGTGGACTGGCAGGGTCTGGTCTCGGGGCACAATCTCGAGCTGCCCAAGCTGCCGGCAAGCCACGGCGAATCGCTGCGATTGGGCAATGGCGACATTGGCGTGGCGGTCTATGCGGTTCCCCAGTGTCTGGTGCTCTTCGTCGGCAAGAATGATCTGCTGGATTACCGCACCAAGCCTTTGGCGCATACTCCCGAAGCCACCGCCATGAGCAATGCCGGGGTGCCGATGCCCACCACCAAGCCGGCGGGGTGGATCCGTTTCCGCGAGGCCACGCCCCGGAATCCGGACGCCAAGGCCCGGCTCGATATCTGGAATGCCGAGGTCAGCACCCGCCTGACTAACCGACCGACGCCGGAGCTGCGGGCGTTTGTGGCCAAGAACCGGAACCTGATCGCCACCGAATACCAACCGACGGTCGGCGAAGCGTTCGACATCGAGCTGGCGCGGCACAAGGACACCACAGGCGTCATTGCCACGGCGCCCGAGTTCGGCGCGGAGGGGCGGGATGTCTGGGTGCGCTATCAGTTTCCGCCCGACCCGGACACCTACCCGGACGGCTTCGAATATGTGATGCTGGGCCGGGTTATTGGCGGTGAGGTGGTCAAGGCCGAGGTGATCGGCGAGTCTGCAAGACCGGCGAGCCTGGGCGGGGGCGTGGAAGGCGTGGCGCGGCTGCGCCTGAAGTCGGCGGTGCCGGTGACGTTCCTGACGGCAGTGTTCACCACCCGCGACGACAGGAATCCCTTGCAGGCGGCCAAGGCTGCGATGGACGCGGCGGAGCGTGCCGGGCTGGCGGAACTGCGGCGCGAACAGGCGCAGGCATGGCATGATTTCTGGCGGCAGTCGTTCGTGCAGCTCGACGGTCGGGAATTCCTCAACCAACAGTGGTTCCTCAATCTCTACCATCTGGCGTCGGTGACCAGACCCGGCAGCGTCGGCCCAGGCCTCTTTGGTCCCTGGGCACCGGAAGACTTTCCGCCCTGGGGCAATGACCGCCACTGGGACTACAACGCGCAAGCCGCGCTCTGGGGGACCTTCTCCTGCAACCACCTGGAGCTGACCAAGGCCTATAACGACGAGATCTTCGATCTGCTGCCCTGTGCCCAGATGATGGTCCGCGACGATTACGGCAACATCGGCGGCGCCAAGTTCCCGACGGTTGGTTGGCCCCGCAAGTACACCGCACCGGTGAGTTCCAGAGCCTCGGAGTTCACCTCGCCCTGGGTGAACGGCTTTGATGCCCAACCGCTGTGGTGGTATTACCAATACAGTCAGGACAAGACGTTCCTGCGCGACCAGGGCTATCCGGTGATCAAGGCCTGCGCGGAGTTCTATGAGAAGTTCGTGCAGCTCGCCCCGGACGGCAAGTACGACATGCCGCCCACGGCCGTCTGGGATCTCGCTTTCATGGTTCCCGATGCGAGGAACTCCACCATCGACCTGGCCTTCGCGAAGATGCTGCTCCGGACCGCCGTGGCGGCTAGCAGGGAACTGGGCGTGGATGAGGGGCGGCGGGCGAACTGGGAGAAGGTCGCCGCCAACCTGCGCGGCTATGGCACGACGGTCATTGACGGCAAGAACCTCAAGCCAGTCGTTCACAATAGCGCCCCCCCGCTCTACACCACCCAGGATTTCCCATCGGGCGAGGTGCTGGTGGCCTATGAGAACTATCCCGTCATCCAGTACCACCTTTCGCCCTGGACGATGCCGATTTTCCCGGCGGGTGAGTTCGGCCTGCACAGCCCGCCGGAAGAACGCGAGCTGGCCCTCAGGACCGTGCAGATCACGCCCTATTATCTCTGGGACGATCTGGTGATGCTCTCGATGGCCTGGGTACGGCTGGGGCAGGACCCGCTCGACGTTTTCGAGAAGCACACGCGGGCGATCCTGCATGAGAACGGCTGCCAGACCTATCCGCGGGACAGCGGCATGAGCCATCTGATCTTCATGCACTTCCTGGGCTGGCCGGTGGTGCTCAATGAGAGCCTGGTGCAAAGCTACACCGGGCAGATCCGCGTGGCCCCGGTGAAGCTGAAGAACCCTGCCCGCTTCGCCCGCCTGCGCACCGCAGGCGCATTCCTGCTCAGCGGCGAAATCCAGAGCGGCGGCAAGGTGTCGTATCTGGCCATCACCAGCGAAGCGGGCGTTCCCTGCCACCTGGTGCGGCCGTGGGAGGGTCCGGTGCGCGTGCGCCGTCAGAACCGCTTGTGGATGAAGAAGGTGACGGTGACCGAGACGGACGGTGTGCTGACCTTTCCCACCGCCGTCGGAGCCACGTACGTGGTGGATCGCCCGGATGAACCCTGGGAGGCGCAGCCGCTCACGGTCATTACCCAAACGCCACACTAGGCCCAGGCAGAACACCGGACATAGTCACCAAGAACCAAGGTGGAAACAACCGTGTCAACAACCCAACGTCTGTCCCTGCTCGCCCCGCTCCTGCTGCACTTCACCGCCTTGCACATGCACGCCGCCGACGAGGCTGAGAAGTTCGCGCCCATGGGGCCGGGCGGGAACCTCAAAAACGATGTGGAGGCAGTTCCGCTGACTCCCGACTTCGCCACCGTCGTCGTGAAGGGCGGCGGGCTGTGGCCGCAGCTTCATTGTGCGCCGGATGGCACGCTGCTCGCCCTCGGTTACAACGCGCCTGGACACACCACGCTGCCGGGCGATGTGGACTGCTGGGCCAGCACCGATGGCGGCAAGACCTGGGCCAAGCGCGGCACCGCCGCACGGCGCCCTGACCAGGATGCGAACTACTGCGACTCGTGCTCTGGCTTTGCGGCCAACGGCGACCTGATTCTGCTCTCGGGTGGCTTCGAGGATGCCGCAAACGCGCAGGGCAAACGCAAACCGGTCATGCCTACCGGTGTGTTCCGTTCCGCAGACCTCGGCCGGACGTGGAAGAAGGAAGGAGACTTTCCGCGCGAGTTGCGCGAGGGCGTCGAGTGGAGGCCCTACGGCACCGTTGTGGCCGCGCCGGACAAGACCCTGCGGACGGTCGCCTATGCGTATCGGGAAAAGGGAAAACTAGAAGAATACGGCGGCTACATGATGACCAGTCGCGATGACGGTCGCATCTGGGGCGAGCCGGCGAAAATCGCGGACAAGATCAACGAAGGCGTGCTACTGCCGCTCGACGGCAAGGGCTGGCTCTGCATTGTGCGGACGTCGGAGAAGCCCGCGCCGGAACTCGGGCAGGAGTTGCGCCAGTTCCGCTCCACCGATGACGGCAAGACCTGGACCGACGAGGGCCTGCTCACCGGCTATCACAAGCACCCGGCCAGCCTCATCCGGCTCAAGGACAATCGCCTCGTCCTCACCTACGGCAACCGCCGCAACGGCAACATCGAGGCACGCCTCAGCAAAGACGACGGCAGGATATGGGATGCCCCACTGCGTCTGTTCCAAGTCAGCGGCGACATGGGCTATCCCAGCACCGTCCAGCTTTCCGACGGCCGCATGGTCACCGTGTTCTACGCGAAGCAATCCCCCCTTCACGATGGCTACCACATGGGCGCCATCGGCTGGCAAGCACCCCAGGAAAAGAACTGAACCAACCGTGGTGCGCCAAGCAGAGGGGTAGCGCAGATGACTATGAACCGACGCCTTGCCCTGCACGCCCAGCTCCTGCTGGGCCTCAGCGCCTTGCCCGCCCTCGGCGCCGAGGCCCGGCCAGCTCCTGCCGCCACGCCCTTCACAGCGAAGGGCGACCGCCATCCCGCGGTGAACCTGGTGTATCCCGAAGCGGCCTTCCTGCACGCGGGCAAGGGAGGACGCCTGGTGGACGTCACTAAGCCGCCGTTCAATGCCAAGGGCGACGGGAAGACCGACGACACCGGGGCCCTCATCGCGGCGCGCGATTTCGTGATCAGGAGCCACGAGGCAGCCTATTGCGGACGCAATCTGCTGAGGGGGAGTTATCTCCTCTATCTGCCTAATGGGACCTATCTGGTGAGCGACACCGTGAATCACAACCTGCCGGTGTTGGCAGGCGATGGCGTGTGGGACAACTACCAGCAGCATTGGGTGATGTCGGACGCTGACACGCAGAACAAAGCACTCTTCCCCAGCGGGGTCAGAGAGCAGAACGACAGCATCATCATGCTCGGCCAGAGCCGCGAAAAGACCATCCTGCGCCTGAAAGACAACTGTCCCGGCTTTGGTGCGGGCGCCGCCAAGCCCGTGCTGGGGTTCTTCCGCCTGAACTGCGGCTCCGACGTGAACCAGAACAACGTGGTCGAGAATCTCACGATTGACACGGGGAGCGGCAATCCGGGCGCCATCGGGATGCGCTGGAACTCGGCAAACACCGGCGCCATTCGCAACGTCACCATCCAGTCCGGGGACGAGGCGGGCGTCACGGGCCTGCTGTGCGATGTGCTCTGCGCGGAGGGCTTGTTCGAAGATGTTTCCATCCAGGGCTTTGACGAGGGGCTAGCGATCAGCGCGGGCAGGTGGGGAACCATCCCAACGCTGGAACACGCCTCCTTCAGCCAGCAGAAACGCCTCGGCATCCGCGTGGCGAACTACTCGCGTTTCGCGGCGAGGGATGTCGTCGTGACTGGTGCGCCAACCGCCCTGCGGGTGGAATCCTCCGCGCATGGCGTTCTGCTCGACAGTTCTTTCCAGGGCAAGGAGGGCGCGGCGGCGGCCATTGACTTGGCCGATGGGCACCTGTTTGCGCGCAATATCCAGACAGTTGGATACGCCAGCGCCCTGGCGCGGGACGGCCAGAGCGTCCTCGCGTCTCCGCGGGTGGAGGAATACGTCTCGGGGCCGACGCTTTCGACCGAGCCGGGCACCCCGGCGGGGAGCCTGCGGCTGCCGATCGAGGAGTCGCCCAAAGTCCTGCACGAAGGCGATCTGGCGAAGTGGGCAAATGTCGATGACTATGGCGCCGTGGGCGACGGCGTCGCCGATGACACGCTGGCGATCCAGCAGGCGATGGCTTCCGGCAAGCCAGCGGTGCTGTTTCCCAAGAATGTCTACATCGTCAACGGGACGGTGGCGATCCCGAGAACCGTGCGGCAGGTCTCGTTTCTCTATGGTTGCACGCTGCGGACGCAGTTCCGGGAAGAGGCCATGTTCTGCGTGGCGGAGGCGTCCGCCGAGCCGCTGCTGCTGCAGCAAAGCGCGTACAATCTGGGCGGCGTGTTCCTGGACCACGCCGCGGCCAGAACCGTCGTGCTGGAAGACACGCAGACGTTCTTCCCCCACGCCGGACGCAGCGCGATGATGATCGACCTCTTTCTCAAGCCCCTCAAACCGGCGCAGTATGACGACGCCACGAACTGCTGGCGGCTCTACCGCAACACGACGCCCGCGGGCGAACCCAAGCGACTCTTTGTCAACAACGCGCTGGGCTTCGCGGCCGGCGGCCCGGAGAACCGCTTTGCGGTGGAGAATGTCACGGTCTGGTGCCGCCAGGTGAACACCGAGCACTTCCTGAGCAACTTCGCCTTCCGAAACTCGACCGCGTGGATCTTTGGCTTCAAGACGGAAGCCCATGAAAACGCCCGCAGTTTCAGCGCTGTGGACGGCACCCGCCTGGAAGCTCTTGGCGGCTTGTTCTCCCAACCCGGCGTCCAGACCGTGTCGCCCCTCTTCGCCAAAGATTCCACCCTTTGCGTGAGCATGATGGCACCGGGGAATCCGTCCCCCGAAACCCTGGTCTTGGAAGACGTGAAGAACGGCAAGACGAAGAGCATCCCGATCGGAGCCTGTCCGCCGCTGAACGCTTCCAAGGATATGGCTTTCATCCCGCTGCTCATCAATTATTGACCGGTGCAACAAGGAATTCCGTTTGGAGCACTGCAAGCGCGGTTGTATAGCGGCCCATGGCATTGCCTTGGGCTGGTATGAAACGCCCCATTGGGGCTGAATACCCAGGACCATCCCTAATTGCACCGGCCGCAAGAAAGAGTGGAAATGAAAGCTGCCATGACAAGCACCCACTGCCTCGCCGTGCTGATGACGGGCCTCACGGCTTGTCGCACACCCGTCGGCCAGGTTCCGAGCGCCGCCACACCGCCTGCCGCCGCCAATCGACAGGCGATTGAGTTCCAGATCGGCTTCTGGATCGGGGCGCCGGCCTATGCGAATCAGGTGGAGTCGTATCAGATGATGAAGGATATGGGCTTCACCTTCGCCGACGGGGGCTTCCCGGCGTATACCCCGGAAGACATCAAAAAGATGCTGGAGTGCTGCAGGCAGGTCGGCCTCAAGGCCATGGTTGACGATCCAAGGCTCTACCATCCGCTGCAACGGGTCAACGACCCGAATTGGAAGGAGACCTATGCCGCCGTCTGTGCCGAGTATGTCAATGATCCCTCCGTTTACGGACTGGGCATTCAGGACGAACCGCGGTCGGACTACTTTCAGTCCATGAAGGACGCTGCGGAGATCATCCACAAACTGAATCCGGATACCTTCGTGTTTGCCAATCTGCTCCCAACCTATGCGACGACGGTTCAGTTGGGCACTCCTACCTATGAAGAGTATCTGGATATGTACCTGAAGACCGTCAAGCCCAGCGTGCTCTGCTATGACCATTACGCCTTGATGGCAGACGGCACCATCCGGACGGACTACTTCGAGAACCTGGACCTGATTCGCAAGTATGCACAGAAATACAATGTGATTCCCTGGAACACCATCCTGTCTTGGAAGCATCTCGGTTACGCCGAGCCGAGCGATGCCCAGATGCGCTGGCAAGTCTATACCTCCATGGCTTACGGCATGAAGGGCATCATGTATTTCGTCTATTGGGCACCCAAGGAGTGGGAGAAGGATAACCCTTACCGGGCGATCGTTGATTATGACGGCAAGCCGACAAGGATGGGAGAAGGGGTGCGGCAACTCAATGCCGAGATGACGGTACTGGGCAAGACGCTCATGCAACTGACCTCGACGGATGTCTTCTTCACGGGGAAGATACCGGCTGGGTGCAGGAGGCTTGGCGACACCAGTATCATCCAGCTTCCAGCGGACAAAGATCTGATGCTGGGCTTTTTCAGAGACAATGCCGGGGCTGACTACGTGATGGTGGTGAATGCCGACACGGCCAATCCGGTTGATTTCGAGGCGAATTTCAAGCTGGCATACTGTCTGTGGCTCGAAGGCTACAAACCGACGGTAAGGGGGCTTGCTGAGGTCAGCAAAGTGGATGGCGGGTTGGTGCCGATCACCGTGACCAATAGTACTGCTGCACTGCATCTGGACGCGGGCGACGGCAAGCTGTTCAAGCTGGACACCGCGTTCGAGTATCCCCGGCAACCTGTCCCTCACCCTCGCACCCGGTGAAGGCAAGCTGCGGAAACTGGTAGGCATGGGGCGATATCTCAGGGTGGTAGAATGGAACTGCACTCCGTGTTTCTCCTGTTGCTCGTGTCGGCCTTGGTCATGTCCACAGGCTGCCACGTTCTGAGCACACGCGTTGCCAATGAGGGAACCAACTTCTTCGTGGCCGTGGATGGCAACGACGCAAATCCCGGCAGCCGCGAGAAACCCTTCGCCACGCTGGAACGGGCGCGGGACGAGATCCGCAAGTCGAAGGCGGCGGACAAACCGATTGTCGTCTATCTGCGCGGCGGCGACTATCTCCGCACCAACACGCTTGATCTCGTTGCCGGTGATTCCGGCACTGCGGCAGCTCCGGTTGTCTGGCAGGCTTACAAAGGCGAGTCTGTGCGTTTGCTTGGCGGACGCGCGCTGACCGGCTTCCAACCCGTCACTGAGCCCGCCGTCCTGGCACGATTTGATGAGGGTGCGCGGAAGCATGTGGTCGAACTCGACCTCCGGTCCCTTGGCATTACTAGCTACGGAGAACTGACATCGCGTGGTCGGGCATTTGATCGGCCCGTTGCAGTCGCACACCCGGAGCTCTTTTTCGACCACCGTCCGATGACGCTCGCTCGCTGGCCAAACGAGGGAGAGTTTGCCAAGATCGCCGGTTATCCCGCGACCACGGATCCAAAAGCCGAATTCGGGGGCTTGTCGGTCGGCTTTTATTATTCCGGCGACCGGCCGCAGCGCTGGCAGGATGCAGGCGATCTATGGATACACGGCTACTGGGCTTTTGACTGGGCAAATTCCTACGAGAAAGTAGCCTCACTGGACTTGGGGCAGCGCCTCATCAAGACAGCCCCGCCTTACGGCATCTATGGCTTTCGTAAGGATCAGCGGTTCTACTTCCTCAATCTGTTGGAGGAACTCGACCAGCCCGGCGAGTGGTTTCTGGATCGCAAGACCGGCATCCTCTACTTTTGGCCGCCCGATGCCGGGAGCGCCCCTGAGCTTTTGCTTTCCCTGCTCGACCAACCTCTCCTGAAGCTCACGGACGTCTCGAATGTCACATTCCGCGGCCTCACCCTCGAAGCCACCCGCGCCAACGCGGTGGAGATTCGCGGCGGTGCCAACGACCGCCTTGTCGCGTGCACCATCCGGAACATCGGCAACGCCGCGGTGATCATTGAAGGCGGCACGGGGCACGGCGTGGCGGGTTGCGACATTTTCGACACCGGCGATGGCGGCGTGGTGATGGAAGGAGGCGACCGGCAGACGCTCACACCGGGCGGACACTTCGTTGAGAACTGCCATTTCCAACGCCAGGGCCGCTGGTCCAAGTGCTATGTGCCCGCGATCCGGATGGCGGGCGTCGGTCTGCGTGCGTCTCACAATCTCATCCACGATCTTCCTCACTGCGCGGTCATCTTCCTGGGCAATGACCATCTGATCGAATTCAACGATATCCACCATGTCGCGCTGGAGACTGGCGACGTGGGGGCCATCTACTCCGGTGACGACTACAGTTTCCGTGGCAACCGGATTCGCCACAACTTCATCCACCACACCGGCGGCGTCGGGCTGGGCTCGATGGGGGTCTATATGGACGACTGGGTGAGTGGCACCGAGGTTTTTGGCAATGTCTTCTACAAGGTGCATTGGGCGGTCTTTCTTGGTGGAGGCCGCGATCATCAGGTGGCGAACAACCTGTTTGTGGACTGCGACCCGGCGGTGCAGATGGACGCCCGCGGCCTCGACCCGACACCGCAATGGCGTGCCGGCGCGGATGTTCGCTTGCGCGCCAGCCTCGCGGCGGTGCCGTTGCCACTCTATCGGGCGCGCTACCCGGAGATGAAAACCCTCGACGCATACTACGGCCCTCCCGGGGGCCCGGCCATCACCGGCGAAGCTTTCAAAGGTATTCCGCCGGAGAATAACTCCTTGGTGCGAAACGTGTGCGTCGGCAAATGGCTGGGCACTCACTGGCATGCGACGCCTGCGATGCTGCGACAGGAAAACAACTTGACGGATGCGTCGTCGAGCCTTGCAGAACAACCCAACGACCAGTCGCCCGCGACGGATTTTGAATTGAAGCAGAACTCGCCTGCATGGGCGCTCGGTTTCCTGCGGATTCCGGTGGAGCAAATCGGTTTGTTGAAAGACGACTTGCGCCGTAGTCTCTCCTTTGGAAAGGTGCCATCAGTTCCAGCCACGACTATGAATCCACAATGAAGCCGTCCAGTTGCAGAAACACCTGAGAACCAATGACACTCGAAGTGAGAATAACAACGATACCAACGAAAGGCTCAACTCCATGAGCCCTTGGTCTCGCCGCGATCTTCCCCGCAGCAGTGCTCTGGCGGGGTCCGCAACGGGCTTGTTGGGGCAGGATGGCTTGTTCGCCCAGCCAGGGTCCAACGGGCTGACCGCCGCGACCAAGGCAGGCCATGAGTGGTTCGCCGACAGCCCGTTCAACCTGCTGGTCGATTACTACCCGGAGGTGCCGTTCCGCCCCTATGGCTCGGGCGCCACACCGGAAAACGTGCTGCCGGTGCTACGCGAGTTGCAGCTTGGTTGCATCGTCATTTACGCCAAGGGTCACAGCGGCACAACCACGTTTCCCAGTTCGCTCAGGACAGAGCACCCCATGCTGGGGCGCGACGTGCCGGCCGCGTTCCGGGATTACACCCGGCAGACGGGTACCCGGCTGTTTCTCTACTACAGCGGGATGCTCGATGGGGCCGCCGGAGAACGGCATCCCGACTGGCGGCAACTCCACCGAGACGGTTCGCCGATGCGGCACTTCCCCGGCTTCGAGTCGTTCATCGCCTGGGGCATCTGCCCGCTCAGCGGCTACTTCGACGAATGGGTCGCGGTGCATCTGCGCGAAATGCTCACGCGCTACGATCCTGATGGCATCTGGGTGGACGGCGACTGGTCCGGTCCCTGCTACTGCGCGCGCTGCGAGGAGCGGTTCCGAAAAGACAGCGGCCACCAGGGCTCCATGCCCGCCTACAATGTGCTGACGCCGGCCGGGGAAGCCTGGATGCGCACCTGGGCACAGATTACGCACGAGTGGCGGACTCGGTTCAGCCGTTTCATCAAATCGCTCAAGCCCGATTGCATGTATAGCGCGGGAAACGTCTCGCCGCGGCGGGAATTCCTGGCGCCGTTCGACTGGCGCAGTGGCGACTGGTTCAGCCCTGGCAACCACCGGCTGCACATGAGCGTTACGGCGCGCCGCTATGCCACGACGGGGCTACCCTACGACGCCTACACCTGCGACACGCAGTTCGTCCACGGCTGGCAGCAGATGCGTTCGCGGAGCAAGCCGTTGGACCGGATGCTTCAGGAGGGCGCAACACTGCTGGCCAACGGTGCCACCTGGGGCTACTGGACTTTCCCCATGCCTCATGGCGCTTTGGTGCCCTCGAAGATGCGCGTGGCGGCGACCGCCGCCAAGTTTGCTCGTTCGCGCCGCGACGTTTGCTTGCACACGCGGTTCGTACCGGTCACTGCCGTCGTCAACACCGACTGCGGCGCGACCATCGCCAGCGATCTCAGTCCGGCGCTCATGGGCGCGGGCAAGGCCTTGCTTGCGCTCCACCGTTCTCCGGTCTTCATGGATGAGGCAGGTGCCGAGGGAGGGCTGCCCTACGAATTGATCGTCCTCCCGGAAATGCCCTGTGTCCCGCCAGAACTTGGCCGGCGGCTGCAGAACTATGTGGAAGACGGCGGACGCCTGCTTACCTGCGGCGATACGATCCGGTCGCCGGAGATGCAGTCGCTGCTCGGCGTGCGGTTGGTGAAGGCCGGCGAGGTCAACGACGGCCATGTCCTGCTGCGAACCGGTGCGCCTGCCGGCGTGTTTGCAGATTGGGACCGTCTGGAACGGCAGGAAGCCGAAGAGCTCTACCCGCTCTATCTTTCCTGGGACCACGCCAACCCGCAGATCAATAAGATCACGAATAACTGGCCCATCCACGGCATGGTCGACGAGGAAAAGCCCGAACCCGCCGGATTCCCTGCCGCCACCGTCCGCCGTCTGGGGAAGGGGCAAGTCATTCATGTGGCTACCAACGCGTTCAGCCATTATTGGACCTTTGGCACGCCGGAACTGCTCGCCTGGTTCCGCGAGCTGCTGGAAACTGCCGTGGCTGATCCGCTCATGCGCACCGACGCCCCGAGCTTCATCGAGTTGAGCCTGCGCGAGAAGGACGGCAACCTGCTGATCCACGTCATCAACGGAAACCCGGGCCGCGATATTTCGCTGGTCGGCACCAATGACCTTTGGGTGACCGACATTCCTGCCGTCGGGCCGTATGAATTTCAGGTCCGTTGTGCTGCCGCGCCGCGAGCCGTCCGCCAGGAGCCGGGTGGGGGCCGCCTTGAGCACCGTTTCAAAGACGGCAGGCTCACGGTTATCCTGCCACGCGTCGAGATCCATACCTGCATAGTCGTCGAGGCGCGGCAGCCTCCGATGCCGTAGGCCACCTTGCCACGATGGAATGCGAGTCAAAGCGCGAACAACCATGGCAACAACCAACGGATGAAACAGCTTCTCCCCAAGGTCGATGACGCGGTCCATTCGGTCAAGGCAGCTGCCAGGTTCTGGGTGGAGGCTCCGGTGGATTCTTGCAGCCGTAAGAGCGGGCGCCGACGTGGAAGTACAAACCCATTGTCTCGCCGGAGAAGTCTGGAGATACCTCAAGGTAGTGAAATGACACTACGCTCCACCTTCCTCGTGCTGCTTGCGTCAGTCTGCCTCGGTATGCCCACTCGCGCTGCCGCTGAGCCGGCCAGCTTCTTCGTGACAACTCAAGGCAACGACGCCAATCCCGGCAGCCGCGAGAAGCCCTTCGCCACCCTCGAGGCGGCGCGCGATGCCATCCGGCAGCGACGCTTGCAGGAGCCGGGGCTTGCAGCGCGGGTGGTCATCGCGGACGGGACGTATCCGTTGCGCGAGACGGTCGAGTTCACGACGGCGGATTCCGACGTCACGTACGAGGCGGCGCCGGGTGCGCGACCGCTGTTCTCCGGCGGCACCCTTATCAGTGGTTGGACCCAGCAGGGCGAGCACCTCTGGCAGGCCAGCGTGCCCGACGTCGCGGCTGGGAAATGGTATTTCGAGCAACTCTGGGTCAATGGTCGCCGCGCCACCCGCGCCCGCACGCCGAATGAAGGCTGGGCCTACATGCGGAGCGCCATCCCCATGGGCACAGATCCGCTGACCGGCCGCGAGGCCGATCTGAGCCACGCGCTGATCATGGGTGATGCGAACACGCTCGCGGCGCTGGCCCGGGTGCCGCCGGAGCGCTTGAGCGAGGTCACGGCCGTGGTCTATCACGCCTGGGAGATTTCGCGCCACCGCGGGCGGTTCCTCGACCCGACGAAGGCGTGGTTCTATGTCACGGAGATCATCCCCGACCAGCCTGCCAACGCGCCGCCGTTCATCACCTTCGGCGCCGAGACGCGGTATCACCTGGAGAACTTCCGCGGGGCGCTGGATGCACCCGGCGAATGGTTTCTGGACCGCGACGGCACGCTGCTCTACTGGCCGTTGCCCGGCGAGGACATGCGGGTCGCGGCGGTCGTTGCCCCGCGGGTCGAGACGTTCATTCGCTTCAGCGGCAGACCAGAGGGAGACCTGTGGGTCGAGCGCCTCACCCTGCGCGGGCTGCGGTTCATGCACGGGCAGTATGTGCTGCCGTCCGGCGGCCACGCGGATGGCCAGGCGGCCCACGACATCCCTGCGGTGATCATGGCAGACGGGTGTCGGCAGATCACCATCGAGGATTGCGAGATTGCGCATGTGGGCGCCTACGCCGTCTGGTTGCGCAGCGGCTGCGTCAACAACACGGTCCGCCAATGCTACCTGCACGATCTTGGCGCGGGTGGTGTGCGGGTGGGCAATGGGTGGGTCAGCGATGCCGCCCCGTCCCGGCAGGTTTCCAGCCACAACACGGTAGAGAATAACCTCATCCGGGACGGCGGTCGGATTCACTACGGGGCCGTGGGCGTCTGGATCGGGCACAGCTCCGACAACCTGATCGCGCACAACGACATCGCGGACCTCGTTTACAGCGGCATCTCGGTAGGCTGGAGCTGGGGTTACGGCGAGAGCGCGGCCAAGCGCAATCGCATCGAGTTCAATCACGTTCACCACCTCGGCAACGGCGTGCTGGGCGATATGGGCGGCATCTACACGTTGGGCCTCAGCGAGGGCACGGTCATCCGCGGCAACCACATTCACCACCTGCGCAGCAGTTCGGCCGGGGTCTTCGGCATCTACCTCGACCAGGGCAGCACCGGGATCGTGCTGCGGGACAATCTGATTCACGACATCGGCAACTCGTGTTTCTACCAGCACTATGGACGCGACAATCTGCTGCAAAACAACATCCTGTTCGCCACGTCCGACGCGCCGTTGCGGCGTGTCCGGACCGAGCCGAACGAATCCTTCCGCGCGGAGGGGAACATCATCGTCAGCCAGGGTGGCTCTTTCTTCGCCGGCACGCTGGCCCAGGAGGTGGGGCTCGACCGCAATCTCTACTGGCGCGCGGACGGCCAGACCGCGGACTTCGGTGGGATGGGTTTCAGCGACTGGCAGCAGCGCGGGCAGGATACGAATTCGTTACTGGCCGATCCGGGCTTTGCCGACGCGGCGCGGCGGGATTTCCGGCTGGCCACCACCTCTCCGGCGTTGCGTCTGGGCTTCGTGCCCCTCGACAGCTCTCAAGTCGGCGTGCAGGGCAGTCCCGCGTGGCGGGCACTGGCTGGCGAGTCGTCATCTGCCGACTTCGACCGCGCCCCGCAGCGGCTGCCCGTGCCGCCGCTGGACATCGACGAGGGCTTCGAGTCTGTCTTCCTGCCGACGACGTCCTACCACACCATCTCCAACGGCAACGAGGATACGCTGGGGCCAACGGATGAATGGGCCGCCGGCGGCCGGTGCAGCCTCAAGTTCGCGGATCGGGCGGGTCTGAAGCATCGCTTCGATCCGCACCTGATGTACTGGCCGCGGCACCAGAGCGGCGTCACGCAGTGTTCGTTTGACGTGCGGTTCGGCCCCGGCGTCGAGTTCGTGCATGAATGGCGCGACAACGCCCAACCCTACCAGAAGGGGCCGAGTTTCAGCGTGACCGGGGGCGTGCTGCAGGTGGCCGGCCAGACCCTGCCGCTGCGGACCGATGCATGGATTCACTTCGAGATCAAGGCCGGGCTGGGAGCGCAAGCCTCTGGCACCTGGGAGATGACGGTGCAGGCGCCGGGCGACCCTGCCCATCGTTTCACGGCGCTGCCGTGCGATCCCGCCTGGAAGACGCTGGATTGGCTCGGGTTCATCAGCAACGCCGACGGCCCCACGGTCTTCTACCTGGACAACGTCTCCATCCACAACCGCCCGCAGGCAGGACCGTGACCATCATATGAAGCTCAAGCGCCAACGCAGCCATGGAGTCCTCCGCCCCGGTAGGTGGTGCGGCTTCACCGTGATCCCCCTGCTGACGATGCTCGCGGCCGCGCCGACGACCGCACCGGCCGTGGCGAACGACGTGTTGCCCACGCTGGTCTGGACGACACCCAGCGCCAACGCCGCGGGGTCGCTGCCGGTGGGCAACGGCGACCTCGGGCTCAACGTCTGGGTCGAGCCCGACGGCGACCTGCTGCTCTACGTGGGCAAGACGGACGCCTGGGACGGCTTTGGCCGCCTGCTCAAGCTGGGACGTCTGCGCGTAGCGCTGACACCCAACCCGTTCCGCAGCGGCCAGCCGTTCCGGCAGGAGCTGGTCCTGCGTGATGGCGCCGTGGAGATCAGTGCCGGCCCACCCGGCCAGCGCGTCGATCTCCGCGTCTGGGTGGATGCGAAGCATCCCGTCGCGCACGTCGAGGCAGAAGCCGACCACGACCTCAGCCTCACCGTTAGCCTGGAGAGCTGGCGCACCGAGAAGCGGCCGCTGACCCCCCAGGAGAGCGGCGGGATTGATGGGTTGAGTAAGGATGAGCCCGCTTGGGTCGAAGCCGATGTGCTCGTGCCCGGACTGGAGCGCCAGATCGTCTGGTATCAGCGCAACCGGGTCTCCATCTATGCCGCGACACTGCGCCTGCAAGGGCTGGAGTCCTGCCTTGGGCAAGCACGCGATCCGCTGCTGGACCGTACCTTTGGCGCCGCGGTGCAAGGCGCCGGGCTGACCAGCGCCGGACCGGCCGTCCTGCGCTCGGTCCTGCCGGGACGCCAGTTCGATGTACAGATTCACGCGCTGACCGCGCAGCCGACTAAGGCCCATGCCTGGCAGGGCAAGCTGCAGAAGCAGATCAAGCACGTCGCCGCGGTGCCGACGGATCGCGCCTGGGCCGAGCAGCAGCAGTGGTGGCAGGCCTTCTGGGAGCGCAGTTGGGTGCGCGTGTCGGGCGGCGCCGATGACGAGACGGGCGCCCTGACCCGCGGCTGGCACTGGCAGCGCTATCTCATCGCCTGCTGCGGGCGCGGCGCCTTCCCGGTGAAGTTCAACGGCGCCATCTTCACCATCGATGGGAGCTTTGATCCCAAAGGGCAGTATGGCGACTACAACGCCGACTTCCGCGCCTGGGGCGGCGCGTACTGGTTCCAGAACACGCGCCACATCTACTGGCCGCTGGCCGCCGAAGGCGATCTGGACCTCCGGCGCCCGCTGTTTGACCTATACCTGGCCGCGCTGCCTTTGGCCGAGCAGCGCACGCAGGCCTATTTCGGCCATGGCGGCGCCTACTTCCCGGAGACCATGCACTTCTGGGGCGCCCATCTGAACAACGGCGGCCTGGGCTACGGCTGGGACCGCACCGGTCGGCCCGTATGGCAGACCGAGAACCAGTACATCCGGTCCTACTGGCAGGGAGGCCTGGAACTCGTAGCCCTGGCCCTGGACGACTACGCGCACACCCAGGACGCCGCCTTCGCCCGCCGCACGCTGCTGCCGTTGGCCGTCGCCGTGTTGCGCTTCCACGACCTGCACTGGCCGCGGGGCGCCGACGGCCGCCTGCGCCTCGAACCGGCGCAGGTGCTGGAGACCTACTGGGACGCCACCAACCCCGCGCCCGAGATCGCCGGTTTGCGCGCCTGCCTGACGCCGTTGCTGGCCCTGCCGTCGTCCTTGGTCAAGCGGCGCCAACGGGCCGAATGGACGCGGTTGCTGGGCGAAATACCGGACCTCCCGACGCGCACGGAGAACGGCCGAACGTTGCTCGCCCCCGCGGCACGGATCGCCGGCGAACCGCACAACCGTGAGAATGGCGAACTCTATGCCATCTTCCCTTACCGGCTCTACGGCGTGGGCCGACCGGACCTCGAGTTGGCGCGCGCGACTTACCTCGCCCGGAAGTTCCCTGGGTACTACTGCGTGTGGGACTACGACGGCATCGTTGCCGCCTACCTGGGGCTGCCGGAGGAGGCGCGCAAGCAGCTCGCCTGGCGCTTCACCTACCCCGGCAAGCGCTTCCGCTTTCCCGGCATCCACGACGGCGACTGGGCCCCGGATGTGCAGAATGGCAGTGCGGCGCAGATGACCCTGCAGTCGATGCTGCTGCAGCATGACGGCCGCGCTATCTACCTTCTGCCCGCCTGGCCGCGGGAGTGGGATGTCGAGTTCAAGCTCCATGCACCGCTCAACACCACGGTTGAATGTGTTTATCGCGACGGGAAGGTTGCCTCGCTGAAGGTGAACCCGGAGTCGCGCGGCGCGGATGTCGTGCTCGCGCTGCCGGGAGCCGACGAACCAGGCCAGACAGGTAAGTAGACAAGCCGATGACGACAAGCCATTCTGCCGGCCCACGGCGAGACGAGTGCGGGGACGGTAAGGAGACGCCATGCCGGAAGGTCATGTTGCAGTATCAGGCGCAGCCGGGAAGCCGGGGCAACCCGTCGCGCATATTGAAGCAGACTTGGACGCTGCCAGTCTGGTGTTTCTGAGCTGGGACACCGAGGGTGGCGACCGGGCGAAGCTGAACCTGTTGCGAGCCCCGGTCACACTCTCTGCCCGCGCCGGTGCCTGCAAGCTGGCTTTGGCCGGCAGCGGGGAACTGCAGG
>CAILUI010000462.1 GCA_903837355.1 uncultured Victivallales bacterium | reverse complement strand
TGAGCGCGTGAGAACGTGAAAGCGTGGATTCGTGGCAGACGGCCGGCACACGCGCCGTAACCCTCACGCAATCACGCTCTCACGCTTTCACCGTGCCGGTGACCAACACCGATGGTCGTTGGGAAAACGGAACCGCCCTGGAATCCTGGCGCCCGGCGTTCAGTCCTTGACCTAAGGGTGTCCGTCCCCTAGATTCCAGGTCTGCGTTTCCATCCCTACGGAGCGCTTTTGGGGCGTTTGTCGCTGTCCAGCGCAGCGTTGATTCAGGAGTGTCTCATGGCTGATTCTGCCGAACTGACGGCCCTGCGCATCGACCGGGGCGCGCGTCCGCCGCCGTCCGCCCGGCGTGGGCGGTGGTGGCGCTGGCCGGCGCTGATCGTGTTGCTGGTGGCGGTGGGGCCGCTGGTGGTGTTCCTGCTGCTGCCGCCGCGGGTGACCGTGGCCTCGGCGGCACGCAGTGGTCTGGGCGATGGCGACCCGGCGTGGGCGGAGCTCAGCGCCGCCGGCTACATCGTGGCCGACCGCCAGTCCACGGTCGCCGCGAAGTACACCACCCGGATTGCCCGCTTGCTGGTGCGCGAGGCGGCCGTGGTGGCGAAGGATCAGTTGTTGGCCGAACTCGATCACCGCGAACTGGATACGATGGTCATCGAGGGGGAGGCCGAGGTGGCGCGCAGCCAGGCGCTGATCGCGCAGGCCGAGGCCGCCAACGCGCAGGCCGAGGCGCAGGTGGTACAGGCCCGCGAGGCCAGCACGCAGGCCACGGCCGAGGTGGCGGCTGGGGAGGCGGCGGTGCAGACGGCGGCGGCCCGGCAGGCCGAGGCCCAGGTGACGCTCGAGGATGCCTCGCGGCGCCAGCGCATCGATGCGCTGCTGCTGAAGTCGGGCTCCATCGAGGCGAACCGGGCCGACGACCGCGAGACCGAGGTGCGCCTGGCCCAGGCGCGGCTGACGGCCGCTGAACTGGCGGCTAAGGAAGCCGTAGCCCGGGTGGCCGTAGCTCAGGCGCGGGCAGCGGGCTCGGAGAGCGGCATCAAGGCCGCCGCCGCCCAGGCGAATGCGACCCGCGCCGCGCAGGCGGCGGCCGCCGCGGTTCTGCAGGGGGCGCAGGCGCGGGTGCAGACACTGCGGGCCCGGCTCGACGATCACTTCATCCGCGCTCCCTTCGCGGGCGTGGTGACCGAGCGCATTGCCGAAGAAGGTGAGATCGTGGCGCCGCTGAGCGTCGGCGGTACCCAGGCCAAGGGCGCCATCGTCACCGTCGTCGAGTCCGCGTCGTTGCAGGCGGAAGTCGATGTGGCGGAAAGTCATCTGGCCCGGATCAAGCCCGGCGGTCGGGCCCGCATCAGCGTCGATGCACTGCCCGCTGAGGTCTTCCCCGGCAGCGTCCAGCGCATTCTGCCACGGGTCGACCGCGGCAAGGCGACGGTCAAGGTCCGGGTCGAGTTCCGGGCCATCGATCCGCGCTTCCTGACCGATATGGCGGTACGCGTCAAGTTCCTGCCGCCGGGGGCACCGGCCGGCGCCGAAGAGAGCGCTCTGCCGGACCCCATCTCGGTGCCGGCGGCGGCGGTGGTGACGGCAGCGGGGCAGACCGCGGTGTGGACGGTCACTGGCAACCGGGTCCGCCGCGTCCCGGTCACGGTCGGGGTCCGGCGTGACGCCCGGATCGAGATCAGCGCCGGCCTGGACGAGGGTGCGGTCCTGGTCATCGAGGGCGCCGCGGCACTGCGCCGCGATGGTCAGCGGGTGCGAGTTCAGCGCCCGGAAGGCGGTCGCTGAGATGCCCACAGGCGCCACGATAGGCCCCCCTCACGTGCCCGAAGTAGGTCGGGGGTGCCAGTACCCGACACCCTCTATCTTGGCGCCTGTGGCTGCGCTGCGCCCCATCGTCGAGATCGAGGATGTGACTCGGATCTACCGCAAAGGGGGCGCCGAGATCCGCCCCCTGGACCACGTCACGCTCCACATCGAGGCTGGCGAGTTTGTGGCGCTGATGGGGCCGTCGGGCTCCGGCAAGACGACGTTGCTGAACCTGCTGGCCGGCCTCGACCGGCCCTCGTCAGGAACGGTGCGCGTCTGCGGCCTGGACCTGGCCAAGCTGAGCGCCCGTGAACTGGCGCGCTGGCGCGCCGACCACGTCGGCTTCGTCTTCCAGTCCTTCAATCTTCTGCCCGTGCTGACGGCGCGGCAGAATGTGGAGCTGCCACTGACCCTGCAGCCGCTGAGCCGCGCGGCGCGGCGGGCGCACGCCGAGGCCGCCCTGCGCTGCGTCGGCTTGGGCGACCGCATGGACCACCGCCCGGCCGAACTCTCCGGCGGCCAGGAACAGCGCGTGGCGATCGCCCGCGCCCTGGCCTGCGATCCGCAACTGCTGGTGGCCGACGAGCCCACCGGTGACCTCGATGCGGCCGCGGCCCACGACGTCCTGCTGCTGATGAAACGGCTCAACGAGGAGTTCGGCAAGACCATCATCATCGTCACCCACGACCCGCATGTTGCCGAGTTTGCGCGGCGCGAACTGCACCTGGAGAAGGGCGTCCTGCAGATGGAACGGCGGCGATGAGACTGCTCTGGTCCAATCTCTGGCGCGCCCCGGCCCGTACCGGCCTGACCATCCTCGGGACGGCCATTGCCCTGGCTCTGTTCTGCCTGCTGGCCGCGCTGCAGGCCGCCTTTGGCGCGGGGGTGGAGATGGCCAGCGCCGCGCGCCTGGTGGTGCAGCACAAGGAATCGCTGGCCTTCCTGCTGCCCGAGGCCTACCGGGCGCAGATTGCACCCATCGACGGCGTGCGGGATCTGGCCGTCGGCACCTGGTTCGGTGGCCTCTACGAGGAACCCTTGCCCAATGGCGACACGCGGCGCGCCTTCTTCCCGAACTTTGCGGTCGATCTGGAAGCTTACCTGCGTCTGTACCCGGAGATGCGGGTGCCGCCCGAGCAGGTACGGGCCCTGCTCCGCGACCGCTCCGGCTGCCTGATCGGCAGCGCCACGGCCAAGCGCCTCGGCAAGAAGGTCGGCGACCGCCTCTCCCTGAGCGCCGCCATCTGGCCCAAGCGCGACAACTCGCCGTGGCAGTTCACGGTCCGCGCCATCTACACGCCGACCACCGAGACCTTCGACCCCACGCTGATGCTCTTCCACCATCGCTACCTCGACGAGACCCGCTCGATCGCCAAGGGCCTGGCCAGTTTCTACATCGTCGGCCTGGTGTCAGCCGAACGCCATGCCGAGGTCGCGGCCGCCATCGACCGGCGCTTTGCCAACAGCCCCTACCCAACCCGGACCATGAGTGAGAAGACCTTCAACCAGCAGTTCGTCTCGCTGATCGGGAACCTCAAGCTGCTCTTCCGCTTCATCGGTTCGGTGGTGATCTTCACCATGCTTCTGGTCTCGGCCAACACCATGATGATGAGTGGACGCGAGCGCACCCGCGAGATGGCCGTCCTCAAGGCGCTGGGGTTCAGCGACGGCCGGGTCTTCGGTCTGCTGGTGGGCGAGGCGGTGGCCATCGGCCTGCTGGCCTACGTGGTCGGCGCCGGCAGCATGTACGTACTGATCAATCTGGTCAGGTGGAACCCGAAGCCGGATTTCTTCCCGATCTTCCAGATCCCCGGTCTGGCGATGCTCGGAGCGCTTGGAATTGCGGTGCTGACCGGGGTGGTGAGCGGGCTCATTCCGGGCCTGGCCGCCCTGCGCCTGCGACCTGCCGAAGCCTTGCGGAGTCTGTGACCGATGGTGTTGCCACTCACCTACAGCCTGCGCAGTATGCTGGTGCGCAAGAGCGCCTCGGCGATGGCCGTGGGCGGCATCGCCCTGGTGGTGCTGGTGCTGATCTTTCTGCAAGCCATGGCCGAAGGTCTGCGCAATGCGGTCGCGACCGCGGGCAGTCCCGGTACGCTGATCGTGCTGCGCAAGGGCTCTGAGGCCGAGTTGGGCAGCCAGATCTTCCGCGACGACGCGCGCGTGCTCGGCGCGCTGCCCTGGATTGCCCGCGACGCGGCCGGTCGCCTGCTGTACGTGAACGAGGGCGCGCTGGTGGTGGGCCGCGTGCGCCGGGACGGCCGCCAGGCCAACCTCACCATCCGCGGCACGCAACCGCTGTCGGCCAGCGTCCACCACGGCGTGCGCTTGGTCTCCGGGCGCTGGCTGACGCCGGGCACCAGCGAAGCCGTGGTCGGGGTGGCGCTGGCGCGGCACATGGACGGCCTGCGCCTGGGACAGGCTCTCGAGGCCGGCAACCAGCGCTGGCCCATCGTCGGCGTCTTCGCCGCCGCCGGCAGCGCCCTCGAGTCCGAGGTCTGGGTCGACCTCGAGACCTACCAGGCCGTGTTCAAACGGCAACGCCTCTTCACCTCGGCGCTCTTCCACGCCGCCGGCGACCCCGAGGTGGCCCTGCAGGCGGTCGCCGAAGCCCTGGAGGCTGACCCGCGCCTGCGGACGCTTGAGGCCATGTCCGAGGCTGCCTATTACCGCAAGCAATCCAAGCTCATGCATGACGTCATCGTGGTCCTGTCGGCCATCCTGACCGCCATTATGTCGATCGGGGCGGTTGTCGGAGCGATGAACACCATGTTTGCCGCGGTCAGCCAGCGCCAGCGCGAGATCGGCTGTCTGCTCGCCCTCGGCTTTGCGCCGACGGCGGTCTGGCTGTCGTTCATCCTCGAGTCGGTGACCCTCTCCCTGGTGGGCGCGGTGATCGGCTGCGTGCTGAGTCTGCCCTTCCATGGCATGACCACCGGCACGACCAACTGGGCGACCTTCGCGGAGACCGCCTTCCGCTTCGAGATCACGCCGCAGATTCTGCTGACCGCGGTGCTGGTGGCTGTGGCCATGGGTTTCCTGGGCGGCTTTCTGCCCGCCTTCCGGGCGGCACGCCTGCACGTCGTCGACGCCCTGCGCCGGGGGTGATGGCGGCGAAGGGTTCCCCCGGGTCCTGCGGACGGCGGGGGCGCCCAGCCGGGCCGCAGTCTTCTGGAGGGCGAAGCTCCCCAGGCGCGCACGCGCCGCTGAGCCGCATTCTGGAGGGCGAAGCTCCCCAGGCGCGCAGGCGCCGCCGGCCGCATTCTGGAGGGCGAAGCTCCCCAGGCGCGCAGGCGCCGCTGAGCCGCATTCTGGAGGGCGAAGCTCCCCAGGCGCGCAGGCGCCGCTGAGCCGCATTCTGGAGGGCGAAGCTCCCCAGGCGCGCACGCGCCGCTGAGCCGCATTCTGGAGGGCGAAGCTCCCCAGGCGCGCACGCGCCGCTGAGCCGCCGGCCGCATTCTGGAGGGCGAAGCTCCCCAGGCGCGCACGCGCCGCTGAGCCGCCGGCCGCATTCTGGAGGGCGAAGCTCCCCAGGCGCGCAGGCGCCGCTGAGCCGCCGGCCGGAACCCGGGACAAGGGCACGGCTCAGCGCCTGCAGGCAGGCTGTGGAGCTTCGCCCTCCAACGGATGGCCGTGAGCCACGGCCGTATGGGACGGGAACGGCTCACCGCCTGCGAGCAGGTCCTGCTGGACAGCAGGATTCGCCCAGTGGATGGCCGCGAGTCCTGCCGCACAGCAGGATGCACAGCACCCGGGGAGCTTCGCCTTCCAGGGGCGGGCCGGGCCTACTGGCCTTTACTCCCGCCCCTTGCGTCCTGCCGCTGGCGGGCCTACCTTTTGCTGAAGGAGGTGTCCGATGCTGAAGCGACGTTGCGGCCTGGCCCTGGCGGTCGCGGCTCTGGCCGCGCTGAGTGCGGCCGCCCAGCCGCTGCCGGAAGTCAAGGCCGAGGAGGGAGCCAAGATGCGTATCAGCGTTTTCAACGACCACCTCGACTGGATCTGGAGCTACGGCAACTGGGGCAACCCGGGGATGCGCCATATCCTGCAGCGCTACCAGCAGGCGCACATCCAGCGCGTCTACTTGCGCACGCACGACGGCAGCCTGGCGCAGTATCCGAGCGTCGCCACCACGCCGTACCGCGGCATTATCGACGTGCAAGGCAAGGACGTGCTGAACCGCGAGCGCGAGTGGTACACCTGGCGCGGCCAGGGCTTCGATGTCACCGCCTTCGATCCCCTGCAGTCGGCCGCGGAGCAGGCGCCGCAGTTCGGCATCGAACTGTGGTTCTACGCCACGCCGCTGCTCGACTGCGATACCGGCAACGGCTGGAAGGGCGAGTTCGCCAAGGCGCATCCGGAATGGTACCGCGTCTTCCGCGATGGCACCGCTTCGGACACCACCATGAGCTGGGCCTACCCGGAGGTCATGGAGTACAAGCTGGCGACGATCCGCGAGCTGCTCAAATACGACGTCAAAGGCATTCTTCTCGACCTGGTGCGCCAGCACTGTTTCCGCCCCGGCACCCAACTGCTGGATGAGCAGGGCGTTTGCCGCGCCCTCTACGAACCGCCCCTCGTCGACGCCTTCCGCAAGCAGACCGGCCGTGATCCCTTCGCCATCCCCAACGACGACCCCGAGTGGCTACGCTTCCGCGCCGACTGCAACACCGACTACGTGCGCCGCGTACGGCAGCTCATCCGCGACACCAAGCCCGGCGTGCAACTGGGGGTGATGGTGCGCGGCATCGGTCACGGCGGCACCCAACACCTCGGCGATCCCTATCGCGAGTGCCTGCTCGACGTCAGCGGTTGGGCCAAAGAGGGGCTGATCGATCTGCTCGTGGGCGATCAGTGGATGTCCCGCCAACGCACGGCCGAACAACTCGCCGAACAGGTGCGCCTCTCGGTCAGCCAGGTCGCCGGCACGAAGGTATCCGTGGCCCTGGAGATGGCCATCTTCGATGCCAACCTTGAGCTCGTGGCCAAGGGCCTGCCGGCGGTGCGCGCCGCCGGGGCCGTCGAACTGGCCCTGTACCAGGATACGGTGCTGGAGGACATGACGGTGCAGGGCGAGCGCAACGCCTGGAAAGACCTGGCGGTGCTGCTCGCGCCCTTCCAGTGAGGGCAGGATGTCGTCGCCGTCAGCCGTCAGAGAGGATTCCACCATGATGACGATCACCCGCGCTCCAGGCGTGCCCCGCACCACGGTTCTGCTGAACTTCGACTGGCAGTTCCGTCCTGGCGCTGTCCAGCTCGACTACACGCGGCAGACGAACGACGCCACCTGGCAGACCGTGCAGTTGCCGCACGACGCCGCGGTCGGGGCGCCGTTCGACCACGAGCACTCCACCAGCGGCAACGGCTGGCTCCCCTTCGGTGCCGGGGTCTACCGGAAGCACTTCCGGCTCCCGGCCGACCTCGACAGCGCGCGGGTGCTGGTTGAGTTCGAGGGTGTCTACCGGGCCGCGGAAGTCTGGCTCAACGGGCACTACCTCGGCAAACAGCTCAACGGCTACATGGACTTCGAGCTCGACCTGACCGCGCAGGTCGAGCCGGGTGAGGACAACGTCCTGACCGTGGCCTATGACAACCGGACGAAGGACACGTCGCGCTGGTACACCGGCGAGGGCATCTACCGCGACGTCTGGCTGCGGCTCCTCTCCCCGGTTCACATCCCGCGCCATGGTACCTGCGTCACCACCCCCGAGATCCAGGCGCATGCGGCCGTGGTCGCCATCGCGACGGACGTGGTCAACCACGATCCCCGCCGCCGCTTGTGTGAGCTCGTCACCCGCATCCTGGACCCGCAGGGCCGCGAGGTCGCGGCGGCCACGGCGGTCGCGCCGGTGGCCGCCGGCGCGCGCTACACCTTTCGGCAGGAGCTCGACGTCGCCTCGCCGTACCTCTGGGACGTCGAGACGCCCCACCTCTACACCGTCGTCTCCAGCCTCCGGGCGGACGGCCGCGCTGCCGACCACGACGAGACCCGCTTCGGCATCCGCAGCGTGCGCCTGACGCCCCAGCAGGGCCTCTTGCTCAATGGCCGTAAGGTCATCGCCGTCGGCGGCGACATCCATCACGACCTGGGTTGCCTCGGCAGTGCCGCTCTCAAGCGCGGCTACGAGCGGCACCTTGACGAGTTGAAGGCGATCGGCTGCAACTCAGTTCGGCTCAGTCACAACCCGCACGCTCGGGTCCTGCTGGATGCCTGTGACGAGAAAGGGATTCTGGTCTTCGACGAGCTCTATGACAAGTGGACCTCGCAGTTCTACGGGGGTGAGGCCGCCTTCGAACAGCAGTGGGCGGCCGATCTGGAGCGCTTTATCCGGCGCGACCGCAACCACCCGTGCGTGTACATCTGGAGCATGGGGAACGAAGTGCTCTCGCAGCAGGGGCAGCACGATCCGAAGTTCGAGACCCGCGCGGCGGCGGCAGACTACGGCGTCAGCATCCTCCAACGCATGGTTGCCCACACCCGCAGCCTGGATCCAACCCGCAAGGTCACCTGCGCCCTGTTCCCGGCCCGCGAAGGGTTCGTGCGCGAATGGGAGCATTGGGCCGACTACGACACCTTCGCCACGGCCCGCCCGGCGGAGATGGCGTTCCACATGGATGTGGTGAGCTGGAACTATACCGAGAACATGTTCGCCCCCGACCACGCGACCTACCCGCAGATGCTGTTCATCGCCTCGGAGAGTGCCGCCAACTGGCAGTTCGGCACCCGCCGACCCTCCTGGCTCGAACTGGACCCGGCGTACCTGATCGGCCATTACCACTGGTCGGCCTATGACTACCTCGGAGAGTCCGAGTGGCCCAAGAAGACGTGGGGGCGAGCGCTGCTCGATCTGTCCGGCTGGGTGACGCCGCTGGGGCGGTACTACCAGAGCTTCTACAGCCCGAGGCCGATGGTCCACATCATGGTCTACGAAACCGACGCGGAGCAGGTGGCGCGCTTTGCCGCCATCCCGAATCCGCGTTGGGACTGGCCGCCGATGGTCGACCACTGGAACTGGGAGGGACAGCCGCGCCTGCGCCTGGTCACCTTCAGCAACTGCGAGCAGGTCGAGCTTCTCCTCAACGGCGCCTCCCTCGGCACCCGGACCCTCAGCGAGTGCGAGAACCGGCGCCCCGAATGGGACGTTCCCTTCGCGCCTGGAACCCTGGTGGCGGTCGGACGTACCGCCGGCAAGGAGGTCGCGCGGCACGCCCTGACTACGGCGGGCGCTCCGGCAGCGCTGCGCCTCACCCCCCAGACGACCACGGCCCACGCCGACGGCCTGGATGTGGTCTGCGTCGAAGCCGCCCTCGTCGATGCCGCCGGGCGGCTGGTGCCGGCGAGCGGCCGCCGGATCCGCTTCGCCGTTTCCGGGCCCGGCGTCAATGCCGGTGTGGCCAGCGGTGACGTCGTCAGCGCCGAGCCCTGGCAAGGGGACTCGCGCTCGACCTGGTACGGCCGCTGCATCCTGCTGGTACGGACCTCGCGGACGCCCGGCGAGATCACGGTCACCGCGACCGCGGAGGCGCTGCCCCAAGCCGAGTGCACGATCTCGAATCTGGAGCCCGCCCAGACCTAGCGGCGGTACGGCTCCTACCGGTGGAGTACGCGCGGGTGCCCTCACCCGCGGCCGCGTGGGGGCACGCGGCGGTACGGCTCCTACCGGTGGAGATGCGGTGGGCCGCCAGCGCAGGTTGTCAGTACGCGCGGGTGCCCTCACCCGCGGCCGCGTGGGGGCACGCGGCGGTACGATTCCGACCGGTGGAGAGGCGGTGGGCCGCCACCGCTGCGCCCGCGGCCGGGCGCCCCTCCAAAGGATCCGCCCGGCGTGATCAGCCCGGCGGACAGGCTGTAGGTAAGGACTCCGTTCACGTGCGCCAACACCGACTGGTTTCGTGATGCAAAGTGGGGCGTGTTCATCCACTACCTGGCCGGCCTGCCCAGCGCTTCAATCTCGGAATGCTTCTGGTGAAGAACCAGGCGACAAATCCAGGCATTCCCATCTCCTTGAGTTTGCCAATGCAGAACGTCTGCATCGCCTGGGGCGTGTTGATTTCTGGAGACGTGAAGGCGCCGTTCATGTAGCAGTAACTACAGTACTCCGTACTCTTGCTCCCGTCCGAATGGGTCCCGCCGTTCTGGGGGTCCTTCTTCATCGGCATGCCACAGCTCTGACAGAACTTGTTCATATCTGCTCCTCCACGTCGAACGACGAGGCTCTGCTGGCTCCGGCCCTGCGGGGTCAGCGCCAGCCGGTAGTTGGCTTCCGTCTTCTGGTCCTCTCGTGGTCGTAGTCGTTGTCGTGGTCGTAGTCGTTGTCGTGGTCGTAGTCGGTCATCCGGAATCCAAATTCCCTCGATCTCGATGACGACTACGATAACCGTTTCGCTGCCGCGTCACTGACAACGACAACGGTCACAATCGACCAGATCGCGCCATCAGACGCTCGTTCCATCTCTGAGCCAACATGGTATTCCACGTCAAGAATAGCAGCCCATGGGCACCCGCCTCATGCTGCTATGCCTCAGAAGACTGGTTGACGTTGAGCCTGAAGCATGCGAGAGTGTGAGGCATAGCAACTCAGAGAAGGAGGTGCGATAGGCCTCAGACTGGTCGAGGGGTCGTAGCGCCGCCGAGTCGCGAACCGGAGTGGCCTGGCGGGTACATGGCGCTGCAGCCGTGGACCCCTCACGCCCGGCCTCCTCTGAGATGGCCCCTCCTGCCGGTGACTCGCCGATCCTTGTTGAGGCGGACGGCGACTATGGTACAGGGCAGCACGTGGAAGTCAAGCGTCCGCCGGGGCCTCTGGCGGGAGGCAGGACGGCCACCATTGGACGCGCGAGCGCGTGAAGTCCTGCGGTTGGAGCACTACTCCTACAGCACCGAACAGACGTACGTGGCGTGGATTCGGCGGTTCGTCGGCTTCCACCACGATCTACGCGCACGTGCTCAACAAGGGTCCGCACGGCGTGGTCAGCCCGGCGGACACGTTGTGAGCAGGGGATTGCCAGGCTACCGGAGATAGCATGCATGGCGACGGGAGTGCATCTGCGACCCCTGCGTCGGGCCCTGGCCGGCGCCTGTCTGGCTCTGGGGCTGACCCCGGCGTCTGGCGCTCGGGGCGAGGCGCTCGCGCTGGCCGAGCTCAAAGGCACCGACTTCGCCGGGGGCGCCCAGAAGCAGTTCGGCGCGGTCCACTACGGTGAACGGCAGGTGAACTACGTCTATGCCAAGCCGACGCAGGATACCGCGACCATGGCGGCCAGGTTCGCCTTGGCCGCGCTGCCTTCGGAGCTGCAGGTCCTGCATCTGCGCGCCTGCAATCAGGACGTGGCCGGACAGTGCCGGGTGGAGATCGCGCTGAATGGCCAGGTGCTCTTCAGCGGCCCCAACCGCTTCCCGGCGGCCCGCTTCCAGTGGGAGAGCTTCGCTCTCCCCGAGGGCAGCCTGCGGGTCGGCGAGAACACCCTGCGGATTAGCAGCCTCGAGGAGCAGGGCGCGCTCGGCCAGCCGCCCTGGTTCATGGTGGCGCGGGCCGCGGTCGGGCCGCGGGACCTGCCGCTGGCGCAGGGCCCGCGCCTGGAGCAGGACTTCCACGTCGATCTGCCCGCTACGGCCGCGCCCCTGCCCACGCCGCTGCCGGCCGGGCGCCAGCCGGGCTTCGGTCTGCGCGGCACCAAGGGCTGGCTGTGGCGCCCGGAGCAGTACCAGGCCGAGCTGCCGACCCTGGCTGCCGGTGGCGGCAACTTCCTGATGATCTGCTACGGCTCCATGTGGAACCTCGAGGGCTACCCCGAATGGCCCGAGCAGAACGCCTGGTGGCTGCCCCTGCCGGAGAAGAAGAAGCAGGCCTACCTTGAGTTGCTCCGTGCCTGCCAGAGCCGTCAGGTGGACCTCTGCCTGAGCCTCAACCCGAACCTCAGCAGCAGCCGGCCGCTGGCCTATGGCAACGCGGCGGATCTGGAGGCGCTTTGGCAGCACTACAACGTCTTCCAGTCGGCCGGCATGACCTGGTTCTCGATCTGCCTCGACGATATCAGCCAGGGTATCGACGCGGCCGGCCAGGCCAGCGTCGTCAATGCCATCTTCGGGCGGCTGCGCGCCCAGGACGCCGCGGCTAACCTGATCTTCTGCCCTACCTTGTACTGGGGTGACGGCAGCGGCGAGAGCGCCGGCTACCTGGAGACATTGGCCCGCGACCTGCACCCGGAGGTCTATCTCTTCTGGACCGGCGATGCGGTGGTGACCCCGCGCATCACGCGGGCTGCCGCGCAGAGCTACCGTGAGCGCAGCCAGCACCGCCTCATCCTCTGGGACAACTACCCGGTCAACGACGGCGCGCCGACCCTCCACCTCGGCCCCCTGACCGGCCGCGCCACCGACCTCGGCGAGGTCTGCGCCGGCTACATGTCCAACCCCATGAAGGCCGAGAACGAGATCAACCGGCTGCCGCTGCTGACCTGCCTGGACTACGCCTACAACCCGTGGGACTACGACCCCGGGCGTTCGATCGGCCAGGCCATCCTGCAGCTCGGCAGCACGCCCGAGCAGCGCCAGGTGCTCAAGGATCTGGTCGAGCTCTTTCCCGGGATGCTGGTGCATGGCAAGGGCACCGGCTTCAACCCGGTCGTGGAGCGCTTCGCGGGACTGCTGGACACGCCGCATTCGCGCTATCTGGCCGATCTCTACCTGGGCCATGTCCAGGGGGTTAGCGTGCGCTTGCAGGCAGCGTTCCCTGAGCGTTTTGGGGCCGCCACCGCGACGCTGGGGCAGACCCTCCAGACCCTGACCGTCATGCGCCAAGCCGCCTATGGCAGCGCGCCCTGAGCGCGCTTGGCGCGGTTCAGTCGGCGGGGACGAACTTCACGGCATCGGCCACGACGTTGCCGGCGAGGCCGTTCGCCAGGGTGACGGCTGCCTGCCGGCCGGCCGCGAAACGGAAGGTCCCCAGCGAGTGCCACGAGCCTGGGTTCTCCGTGAGGCGGATCGTCAGTCTGGCTTCGCCGTCCGCATGCACGACGGTCACCGGGGCCTCCGGCGCGTGGTCGTGGTTCGGGTCGCTGCCGACCCAGGCCTGCACCGTGTAGCGACCCGCCTTGGGCAGTTCCGGCGCGAAGGTCGCCGTGCAGGTGCCGTCGCCCGCCGTCGTCCAGCGATTGCCGGTCTGGTAGTCGGCGTCGGACGTTCCCGGGTACCAGGTGCCGGTCGTCGTGAACGCACGGTCAGCAGTCGTGATGACGAGCGCGCCGGGCTCTTCCTGGCGCGGGGGGGGCGGCGCCGCCTCGACCTCCGTACCCGTGAGATTATCCTTGATGACGACCGCGCGTTTGCAGCGGTTGCTGATCGGATCCGCGCCGTAGAACTCGTTGCCGGTGATGATGGCGGCGATGACACCCTCTTCCATGACCACTGCCGCCGGGTTCTTGGTCGTCTTGGCCGAGTTCATGAACAGGCAGTTGGTGATGGCCAGCCGGCCACCGACGGCGTGCAGGAAGCGCTCCGACCTGGCGGCGCCATCGATGCTGTTGAAATGGCAGTTGTCGAAGGAGACCCGGCCCCGTCCGGCAATGCGGATCTCGTCGTCGCAGGCGACGCCCTGCAGCCCGAAGTAGCCGCTGGATGAGCCGAAGATGCCGCAGCCGGTAAAGCGCACCGGGCCGAGGTTCCCTTCGTTGACCAGGATGCGGCCGAACATCTGGGCATTGACGAAGCTGACCCCGGAGTGCGCCTGGGTCTCGTCGACCTGTAGCGCGATATCCCCGCAGTCCGCGCCGGACTGCGTGATCAGGTAGTTGCCCGGCCCGCCGCCCGAGGCCTTCGTGAAGTGGAAGCCGATCTTGAAGCCGATGACGAAGCAGTTGCTGATGTACTCCCAATCCGAACGGCCAAGGATCAGGGCCGTCCCGTTCTCGAGCCGCCACTTTGCCTTGATCTTGTTCTGCGTGCCGGTGAGTAGTTCGGTGAAGGCCCAGAAATGCACATTCTCGAGCCGGCCGACGTCGCCGCAGTTGTCGATGAAGATCCCTTTGTAGAGGGGTTCGGCGTAGAGGTTTCGGATGAAATGCCGGTGCGCGGCCCGGCTGCCGAAGTCGACGGCCTGGTACGGGTTGACCAGCAGGCAGTCCAGAATGCCCAGGTTCTGTCCACCGGCCGAGCGCACCGTCCACGGGTAGGGAATCGGGATGCCGTCCAGCACCTGATTCGGGTAGAAGACCGTCATCCCTTTCAGAGTCGAGTTGCTGCTCAGGGTGATGAACCCCGGCCCACGGTCGCGACCGGCGCCCTCGACGGCCAGAAGCACGCTGCCCTGGAGCCAGAGCCGTTTGGCGTCGGGGCCTGGCGGTTGGCCCCGCAGCGGTACCGTCGGCAGTACCGAAACGCCCTCCAAAGTCACGCTAGTGGGTATCCGTAAGTGGGTCTTGATCAGGTAATTGCCGGCTGGCACCCTGACCGTTCCGCCGCCCTGTGCGCCCATCCGGTTCAGCGCCGTCTGGAAAGCGCCGGTGTCATCGGTGACGCCATCGCCCAGCGCGCCGTAGGCGCCGACCTCGACGGCCAGCGTGCGCTCGGCTGGCGCCGTCGGCGTCACGGCGGTCGCGGACACGGAACTCACGATCAGTATCCCGCCGGCTGGAATCGTCAGCCGGAAGTCGCCCCCGGCGCAACGCCCACTGAACCGCGCGTCCGCGATGGCGATGGTTGCCGTCAGCCAGGTTCCCGTATCCTCAAGCTCGATGGAGTCCGCGGACTTGAAGGCGCCGACCGGTTCATTGTTGATGCAGACGGTGGGGTCGTCCGAATCGTACTGGAAGCCGATGCTGCCCGTACCCTCATCGAAGTACTCGATCGTGACGACCAGCGACCGCGCCTGGCCGTTCCTCAGCGCGGCGGTGTTGACGGCGAAGTACATGTACCCTTCGCCGCCCGGCCCGCTGGCCTTGCCGCTGACCGCTTCGCGGCCAGCCTTCGTGACCGGCTCCATGGTCAGCGTGGGGTTCGCCGGTAGGATCCGCACTCCCCGGTCCGCCGCTGGCGCGCCGAGCGTGACGGCCGCCGCTGGCGCGGGCTCCGCCGCCAGGCAGATGGCGGTCAGGAATGCCATGGTCGCCAGCGCGAAGGCCTTAGCAGAGGTCACCGGGATACCCTCCAAGTACGACACTCTCGAGCACCGAACTCTCTCGGGTGATGGTGATCATAGCCTCGCCGTGGGCTGGCTGCAAGATCCCGCGGTATCTGGCAGGGGGGGGCATGACATTCGTGTCGGTTCGATAGAGGGAAAGATGGTCAGCCCGCAGAGACGTGAGGGTGCAGAGGAAAGCGGCGATCATGGCGACGTGTCTGATCCGTGTCCTCCGAGTCATCCGTGGTGGATTTCCCCGTGTTCTCCCCGCTCCAGAAAGCCGGATTCACCACGGATGGCACGGATTCCACGGATAGGAGAGAGTGCGAGTATAGGCGTCTATACACTAACTGCAGGCGCAATTCCCCTCGGGTTTCGTCCTTCCGACAATCTGGTCATGCACCCCCCGGGGGAGACGTAGTTGCAGACCGTCCCATGGCGGCCGATATTCCGTTACCATGCAGGCCGACATCCTCATCGTCGAAGACAGTCCGACCCAGGCGTTGCGGCTGCAGTTGTCCCTGCAGGAGCGCGGCCTGACGGTGATGACGGCGGCGGGCGGGGCCGAAGCCCTCCGGCTGCTGGCTGAGCACCGGCCGCGGCTGGTGGTCTCTGGCGTGGCGCTGCCGCAGATGGACGGGTACGAGCTCTGCCGGCGACTCAAGGCGGACCCGGCCTTGAGCGCCATTCCCGTGGTGCTCTGGACGCAGGGCGTGGCGCCTGAGGTCCTGGACGCTGGCCGCAAGGCCGGTGCGCGGGCGATCGTCCGCAAACCCCTGGGCAACGACGTCTCCTGCGAGACGGTCCTGCGTCTGCTTGCTGGCTCGACTGAGCCAGAGACGGCCGCTGCCGGTGGCTACGTTCTGGTCGTCGAGGACAGCCCGACGCAGGCGGTCCAGCTCGAGGAGGTGCTGCGGGTTCGCGGCTACGAGACGCAGGCGGTGGCCAATGGCCGTGACGCGCTGGAGGCTATTCGGCGGCGGCGGCCGGCCCTCGTCCTCAGCGACATCCGGATGCCCGTCATGGACGGGTTCCAGCTCTGTCAGGCCATCAAGCAGGATGACCGTCTGTGTGGGATTCCCGTGATCCTGCTGACGGCGCTATCGACCCCGCAGGATGTACTGTCGGCCCTGACCGCCGGCGCCGATTTCCACGTCCCGAAGCCCTACCAGTACGACTACCTGGTGGCGCGCATCGCCGAGACCCTGGCGCGCGGCAGCGACGCTGGCCCTCTGACCCCCGAGGTCGAGGAAACGCTGACCTTTGGCGGTGCCACCTATCAGATCTCGACCTCACGGGAGAAGGCTTTGCGACTGCTGCTCTCCACCTACGAGGTGGCTTTCCAGCAGAATCGCGAACTGCTGCAGGCACGCGAGGAATTGCGGACCCTCAACGAGACCCTGGAGTCGCGGGTGCAGGAGCGCACGGCGGCCCTCGCGGTGGAGATCGCCGAGCGCCAGCGGGTCGAGGCGGTCCTCCAGAGTGCGGCCGAGCAGCGCGCCATTATCGAAACGGCGATGGACGGCTTCTGGGAGGTCGATGTGCAGGGCCGCCTGCTGGTTGTTAACGAGACCTACTGCCGGATGAGCGGTTACAGCCAGAGTGAGTTGCTGGGCATGCCGATCGCCGACCTGGACGCCAGCGAGGCGACGGCGGGCCTCTACTCGCACACCCAGACGATCCTGACGCAGGGCGAGGCTCGCTTCGAGTCCCAGCACCGCCGCAAGGACGGGACTCGGTTTGATGTGGAGGTCAGTGTGCTCCACCGACCTACCGATAGCGGTCTGCTGGTGGCGTTTGTGCGGGATATCACCGCGCAGAAGCGAGCTGAGCGTGACGTGCGCCAGGCGTTGGACGACCTGGCCCACACCAATGCCCAACTGGAGACGGCCATCGCGCGGGCCAACCAGATGGCCCTGGAGGCGCAGGCTGCCAACGTCGCCAAGAGCCAGTTCCTGGCCAATATGAGCCACGAGATCCGGACGCCGATGAACGGTGTCATCGGCATGACCGAGTTGTTGCGCTCGACCGATCTGAGCGACGAACAGCGTCGCTATGCCGAAACCGTCAGCAGCAGCGCCGACGCCCTGCTGAGCGTCATCAATGACATCCTCGACTTCTCGAAGATCGAGGCCGACAAGCTGGAGCTGGAAACGCTGGATTTCGACCTGCGCACCATGCTCGAAGATGCCGCGGAGTTGCTGGCCGTGCGCGCCCAGGAGAAGCGCCTGGAGTTCATCTGCCGGATCGCTCCCGAAGTGCCTACCTTCCTGCGCGGCGATCCTGGCCGGCTGCGCCAGATCCTGGTCAATCTGGGCGGCAACGCGATCAAGTTCACGGCCCGTGGCGAGGTACAGGTCGAGGTTAGGCTGGAGTCGGAGAGTGCCGAGCGGATCAGCGCCCGTTTTGCCGTGCGGGACACGGGCATCGGTATTCCGCCGGACAAGATCGGTCTGCTCTTCAACGCCTTTCAGCAGGTCGATGCCTCGACGACACGGCGCTATGGCGGCACCGGACTGGGGCTGGCCATCTGCAAACGTCTGGCCGAGTTGATGGGTGGCGCGATTGGTGTGGACAGCATCCCCGGTCAGGGCTCGACCTTCTGGTTCACGGTCAGCCTGGCCAAGCAGCCCGCTCTACAACGCGCGGAGTGGCCGGTCTCGGCGGATCTGCGCGGCGCCCACATCCTGGCCGTCGACGACAATGCCACCAACCGCCAGGTGCTGGCCGAGCAGTTGGCGTCATGGGGGATGCGCTTCGCCCTGGCCGATAGTGCGGCGCAGGCCCTGGGGCTCTTGCGCGCGGCCCGTACCGCCAATGACCCCTTCCGCCTGGTACTCACGGACATGCAGATGCCGGAATGCGACGGGGAGACCCTGGGCAAGACCATCAAAGCGGATGCGGCGCTGCGCGACACGATCCTGGTGATGATGACGTCCCTGGGCATGCGGGGCGACGCCAAGCGGCTCGAAGGCGTCGGCTTTGCCGCCTACCTGACCAAACCGGTAAAGCAGTCGCAGCTCCACGACTGCCTGGCCACGGTCCTGGGTGCCGCGACGGCGCCCCGCAAGCGGGCGCCGGAGTCCGCCCTGGTCACGCGTCACACCCTGAGCGAGGCGGCCCGGCGCAATGTGCGCATCCTGTTGGCCGAGGATAACCCGACCAATCAGCAGGTCGCCCTGCGCATCCTGGAGAAGATGGGCTACCGTGCCGACGCTGTGGCCAACGGGCAGGAGGCGGTCCAGGCCCTCGAGGCCACTCCCTATGACCTCATCTTCATGGACGTGCAGATGCCCGTGATGGATGGTTTCGAGGCGACCCGGATGATCCGCAACGCGGAGGCAACCGGCAGTGCCACTCGCGCGGGGGGCGGCGCGCTGCCCAGCGCCTCCCAGGGCCGCCGCATCCCCATCATCGCGATGACTGCCCACGCTATGAAGGGCGACCGCGAGCGCTGTCTCGAGGCGGGAATGGACGACTACGTCTCCAAACCGATCGCGCCCCAGGCGTTGGCCGATGCGATCCAGAAGTGGCTGCCTCCCGCTCGCGAACCGCTGCCTGGCGGCATTGTCGCCCCCGCGGCCCCTGGGTTGCCTGTTTTCGACCGCGCCGCGCTGCTGGAACGGCTGCTGGGCGACGAGGATCTGCTCAAGGACGTCCTCGCCTGTTTCCGGTGTGACCTGCCGATCCAGATGCAGTCCCTGCGCGCCCACCTCGGCGCTGGGCAGGCGGAACTGGCCCTGGCACAAGTCCACACCATCAAAGGCGCCGCCGCCAACGTCGGGGCTCTGGCCTTCAGCGCCGTGGCCGCGGCGATGGAGACCGCGGGCCGCGCCGGCCGCCTCGAATCGCTCGGCTCCCTCATGCCTGAACTCGAGCGTGAGTTCACCCTGCTGCAGCAGCGCCTGGCGCCCTAGCCCGCCGCGCCGTTCAGGGCGCGGGCTTGACCCGCAGGCGGAAACTCTGCTGCACCACGGCCTGGTCGACGCTGCCGTAGGCGTCGTCGGAGCCCCGGTGGCCGATGCAGAGGATGGTGCCATCGGCGCGCTGCAGCGCCTTCGGGTAGTAGGGCGTGCCGGGCACCTCCAGCCGGCTCCAGGTCCTGCCGGCGTCGGCGGTCCACTGCACCCCATCGGTGCCCAGGTGCAGGATCAGACCTTCCTGCGTCGAGAGGACGGCGGGATAGCCGCTGTGGGGAAAGGGCGCCGGCGAACAGGGGCCGGGGACGAAGCTGTCGCCCTGCTTGCGGGCGCGGCTCTGCAGGCGGTCGCTGTACCAGGTCGACTCCGGCGGCTTCGGCCCCATTCGCGCGGCCAGGGCGGGAACCTCGGTTGGCTGGTCCGGAAAGTGCTCCGCGCGGTGGATCCAGAACAGGTCGCCGTTGGGTAACTCGCAGAAATCGCTCTCTTCGCAGACTCCGACCGCCGTGGGCATGAGCAGGCTGGGGGCGCTCCACGTCAACCCCTGGTCGGCCGAGAGGAACATCATCTTCGCCATGTTGGGGTTCATGGCTTTGCCATGTGTGCTGTCGCCGCGCTTCCAGCAGCCGGCGAACAGCACCAATCTGCCATCGGCCAGGGCCCGGATCAGCGTCGGCCAGGCGCGGTACTCCGCTACCGGCAGGACATAGATGTCGGCGCTCCAGGTCTTGCCGCCATCGGTCGAGCGGCGTACTGAACCCGAACCCTCCACGGCCGCGGGTGGCCAGATCGGCCGCACCATGGTGCCATCCGCCAGCACCACCATGCCGCGACAGGCTTCGGGCGAGACCTGGTAGTAGTCCGCCGCCGGCAGCGCTTGCCCCGCCGCGCCGGCGGTCAGGCAGACCCAGGTCACGCCGCCATCCTTCGACTCCAGGACCGGCACCGTCGATACCGGCTTGTCCCGGGGCCCGGTGAGCTGGCGGAAGTCGCAGCGCAGTCGCCCGTCCGGCAACTCCCACAAGCCCACCCAGGAGGTGTAGCCCGGCGTCTCCGGGGAGTGGTAGATGATGCGTTCGCTCGCCTCGATGGCCTCGACCTGCAGCGGCCGGTCCTGGCCGCCGCAACGCTCTGCACCGGAAACCAGCAGCGTCAAGGCCCCGACCGACAAGGCAAAATGTCTCACGGTAGATCCCCTTTCCTCACGTCCGGGCGCACTGTGCCCGGACGCCCGGCATCCGCGCCGCTCGCCCTGCTGCCGCAGCACACCCAGGCTGAACATACCTGCTCCGGCGCCGTGCCGCGACCCTTATCGCTGCTTGATATAGCCAGATAACCTAGCTATCTTAGCCATATGAATGTCAAGACTGCGGATCTGAAGAACAACCTCAGTCGCTATCTGCGGCACATTCGTGACACCGGCGAGAGCATTCTGGTCTGTGACCGTGAGCGCCCAGTGGCCACGCTCTCGCCGTTGCAGCGCGATGCGGGCAGCGAGTGGCGCCGACTTCGCGAGGAGACCCTGGCCCGGGCCAGGGCGGCCGGTTTGGAGATCGAGATGCCGACGCAGCGGCCGTCGCGGCCAGCCTTCCCACGGCTCACGCCCACGGTCGCTCCCGATGGCCGGACCGACGTGCAGACGAGCGATCTGCTGCGTCAGGAGAAGCCCTACTGATGGTGCTGTTCTGGGATACCAGCGCCGTCCTCGCCATGGTGGTGGTGGAACCGCACTCCGCCGCGGCGCTGCAGGCCGCCGGTCAGGCAACGCAGAGCTATGCCTGGCGGTGGCTGGAGGTGGAGGCCGCCGCGGGTCTCGCCCGGCGTCGGGCCACGGACGAGCAGTGGCGCGGGCTCGACAGCGTCCTCGCGGCGCTGTCCCATGTCGACATCCCGCCGGTCCGGCTCGCGGATATCGCCAGGGAGAATCGGGCCTGGCGACTGCGCGCGGCGGAAGCCGGCCACTTTTTCTGCTTCCGGCAGCTTTCGACGGTCTTCCCCGGCATCCAGATGGTCTGCTTCGATACGGAGATTTGTGCCGCCGTCCGCGCTGCCGGGCTGTCCCTCTGGGCACCGGGGTGAACCGCGGAGACGGCTCGGTGTACCTGGGAGTTTGCCTATGCCTGCTGGTCTGGATGGACGTGTAGCGGTCGTGACGGGCTCCTCGCGCGGCCTGGGCGAAGCCATCGCCCGACGCCTGGCGGCAGCCGGGGCGGCGCTGGTCATCTCCGGGCGCAATGAAGCGGAGGGCCAGCGTGTCGTTGCGGCGATCCAGGACAACGGTGGCCGGGCGATCTGGCAGCGCGCCGAGGTCGGCTCCGCGCCGGACTGCGAAGCCCTGGTTGCGGCGGCCCTGGAGCAGTTCGGTCGGCTCGATATCCTGGTCAACAACGCCGCGGCATTGGGCTACAGCCCGATCGCGGAGATGACGGCCGAACTGTGGGACGAGGTGTTCGCCACCAACGTGCGTGGGGCCTTCCTGCTGACCCGCCGGGCCTTCGAGCAGATGCGTCGACAAGGTCACGGTGGCAATGTGATTAACATCGGCACTACGCACACCCGCTGCCCCGGCATTGACCGTCTGTCCTACGGTTGCTCGAAAGCGGCCCTGCTGGCGATGACCAAGGCTTTTGCCCGTGACGGCGCCCGCGATCAGATCCGCGTCAACTGGATCACCGTCGGCTGGGTAGCGACCCCCCGCGAACTCGAGTACCAGACTGAGCGCCATGGCGACGGCGCCAAGTTCCTCGCCGAGCGCGCCGCCCACCTGGCGATGGGCCGGCTCGAGACCCCGGAGGAAATCGCCGCCGGCGTCGCCTTCCTGGTCAGTGACGAGGCTGCCCACATCACCGCCTGCGAACTCAATCTCTCCGGCGGCAACCTGATCTGAGAAGGCTGCAGCGGCACAGGCTGTAAGCTGATAGGTCACGACACAGAGGAGTGATCCACACATGCAACGCCTTCTGCCCCAAAACCTAAGGGCATGCAGCCTAACGACCTCGACGCCCCGGCGTCTCGCCGGGTGCCGCTGGTCGCCTCGGTTCGCCTTAGCAGCGCTGTTCGCCGCTGTGCTGGCGCTGCAACTGCATGCCGCCGTCGAGGTTACCCTCGGGGTGCGTCAGGAGATCCCGACCGCGCAGGGGAAGCGAGTCGTCCAGCCGGTGACCCTGGCCAATGAGGTCAGCAGCTACACCCTGACCTACGACATCGTGGAACTCCCTGACCGCCAAGACGAAATCACCTCGCATTGGTGGATCTGGACCCTGGACTATGTGACCCTAGGCATGACCGAGCCTTCCCAGGCCAACTGGTACTTCCAGGGCTTCTTCAACTGGTATTTCGACGGGGAAGCCCTGCACAACCGGCCCGCGGTCATGCGGGTACTGCGCAGCGGCGGCCAGGATGGCGTGGTCGAGTACGTCTGGGACACGCCCAAGGTCAGAGCTGTCCTGCGTTTCGCCCTGCAGAGCAACAGCGATAAGCTCCTGCTGTACGGCACCTACGAGGCCAAACAGCCGGTGCAGGAGAGCTGGCTGAAGCTGACCTGCTACCCGACCGGCTTTGCCGAGCCGCGGCAGCGCGCGGTCACCACCGCCGGCGGCACGACCACGCCCGGCGAGACCGTCAGCCTCGATCTGGCCCGCCAGCATTGGGTACTCTACGAAGACACCACCCCGCAGCGCCCGGGAAGCGGCCCGGCAGGACTCATCGTCGGTACCCCCGATGCCTTCGCCGCGATCACGATCCCGGTCGGGAGCTACGGCATCGATACCAAGCTGGTCCTGAAACCGGGCGCGCAGAGCTTCGCCCTCGGCTTCTACGACTATCCGACCTTGCCTGACGGCGAGCAAGCCAGAGCCTACTATCGCGCCAGCGCCGATGCGGATGCAGGCCAACTGCAAGCGGTCGCTGCGGGCGGTTTCCTGCAGCCGCTGCCGCCGGGGCTTCTCCCCGAGAGCCGCCGGGTGGCGGTCCTGGCCCACGGCCGCAAGCTCCTCGAGCGCGAGGTCGAGCGCTGGCGTCCGAACCCGGAGCCGCTGCGTTTCTCCTGGGCGCGGGAACACGTATCCGGGCCCATCCGCACCGTGCTCTTCTGCCCGCGTTACAGCGCCTATGAGACGATGGAGCTGGCGCGTCGTGTCGATCTGCAGGTCGAGCACCTGTACTGGGATTCCAGCACGGCCATCTGCCAGGGCGATGCCTGGCCCTACGCAGGGCAGACCGGGCAGGGAGCGCTCGGTCTCGGCCCGGCGGCCGCCCTGGCCGCAGCCCTCTGCACCCAGGAGGGCACCGAGCTGTTCCTCTGTGCTGGCATCAGCGCCGCCTCCCTGCCCGGGCCCGGCCGACTGGCCCTGCTCCAGCGCGTGCGTGCCGGCGCGGGCCTCTTCCTGGCCGGCCGGCCCGACACCGTGGCGACCTGGCCCAAGGAGCTCTTCCTTAACCCGGATCCCGCCTTGAGCGCCGCGGTTCTCGACGCCTTGCCCTGGCGCAACCTGCCAGGCTTCACCCCGGCCGACCCGCCCATCGCGGCATACCGTTACGACAGCGGTGCCGTGGTGGTCTTGCGGGCCAACCTGGCCGACTACAGCGCGCTGGTGCCGCGCCACGACGACATCGAGGGGCGCGACGGCGCCACCGACCGCTGCCTGGCGCTCTGCGCCCGCGCTGTGCTGGCGGCCGCCGGCCGCCTCGGGAAGTCGGCGTTCGCCTTCGGCGACCTGGCCCCCGACCGCCGTAGCATCACGGTCACGCTGGACCCGGCCCTCCCCACCGACGGTACGCTGCTGGCGCGGCTCACCGACGACCTCGACCGCGAGCTCATGTCCCAGGAAGTCAAGGTCGGTGCTGCGGTCGCGACGCTGCCGCTGCCGGTCCTGCCCGGCGGCCGCTCGTGCTGGCTGGACCTGATTCGGCGCGACGGCAAGGGCCGGACCACCGACATGCGCAGCCTGCTGCTGCCCGCCGCCGAGGCGCTGGCGATCAGGGCCATCGACCTGGAGCCGGTCCGCCAGAACCACCCGGACGCCACGCCGCAGGTACCGCTGCCTGCAGGCGGACCGCTCAATGTACGGGTGGCATGGGCGGCTGGGACGGACCTCGCCGGGGCGCGCGTGGTGTGCGAAGTCCGCGATGCCTTCGAGCGGGTCCTGGCCCGCGCTGCGGCCACAACCGCGGGCGCCGAGGCTCGCCTCACCCTGGCCCTGCCGCGCCCGCTGACCGTCTGCCATCGTCTGGATGCCTGGGTCGAGCGCGACGGCGATGTGCTCGCCTTCTCCCGCCGCCGCTTCACCCTGCCACTGGCCTACCCCTACGACGACTTCACCGTGCTCCTCTGGAGCTACGCCGGTGGCGAAGCGGTGCTGCAGAAGACCGACCGCGCCTGCTACGAGCTTGGCGCTGACATGATGGACCTCTGTCACATGGGCGGCTATGACGACGGGCCGGCAGCCCGCCAGTATGAGCTCTCCTCGCGCTCCGGGCTGCGGGTGCTGCCCTACGTCACGCGCCTCTCCGGCGAGGCGGACACCCAGCACGTGCGCCAGCCCTGCCTGCATGATCCCGAGTACCTCCGCCTCACCGACGAACGGCTCCGTATCCAGGCTCGGCAGGCGGCGCCCTACAGCCCCGCCGCCTTCACCCTGGGCGATGAGAACTACCTCCTCGACAGCCGGGCGGAAGGCTGCAGTTCACCGGCAACCATGACAGCCTTCCGCACCTGGCTTCTGGCCAAGTACGGCACCCTCGCTGCACTCAATGCGGCCTGGGCCACCACCCATGCGGACATCGCTGAGATCACGGCTCCCATGCCCATCGAGGAGGCCGCCAAGCAGTCCACGAGCTTCGCTCCTTGGCTCGATCACCGGCGCTTCATGGATACCGCCTTCGCGGCCACCCACGAGCATTTTGCCGGTACCCTCCAGAGCGGGGCTCCCGGCGCCAAGGTCGGCTGGGACGGGTTGCTCAACTACCACTGGCTGGCCGGCTACGACTTCACCCAGCTCTGCAGCCCGAGCCTGCTCCTCAACCAGACCTACACGACCGAGTGGATCCAGGGCGAACTGGTACGCTCGCTCAAGGCCCCCGGGGCGCTGACCGGCAAATGGGGCAATGCCGACGCCGACAACGCCGCCGGTTTCGCCGCCTGGCCGTGGACCTGCCTGCTCGGCGGGGACAACTCGGTCTGGTGGTGGACCTCCTGGGGCTGCGACTACATCCCCTTCAACCCCGACCTCTCGCCGAGCCAGTTCGGACGCTGGTTCTTCCCGGCCGTGCGCGAGCTGACAGCGGGACCGGGACGGCTCCTGCTGCATGCCACCCGGCGGCACTCCGGAATCGGCGTGCTCTACTCGCAGCCAGACATGCTCGCCACGACCCTGTTGGGGCGGCTGGGCGCGCCCGCCGAGGTCGCCGGCGATGGGCGCCTGCAGCAGACCCACACCGCCCTGCTGAAACTGCTGCACGACCTGGGTTATGAGGTCCGTTACGTCTCCTACCAGGATCTCGAGGCGGGAAGGCTCCCGGCGGACGAGTTCCGCCTCGTCATCCTGGTTGGCGCCCTCTGCCTGTCCGACCGGCAGGCGGCCACGCTGCGCGGCTTCGTCGAGGCCGGCGGGAACCTCCTCGCCGATGGACGCACGGGGCTGCTCACGGGCGACGGTTGCATCCGCGCCACAGCCGTGCTGGACGAGCTCCTGGGGGTGACCACTCCGGCCGGGCGGCAGGGCCTCACCGAGGACCTCGCCGATGCCACCCTCACCGGTGCGCTCAACGGGACCCCGGTGCGTCTGCTCTCCCCTGGATTGCGCCTGGCCGGAGCCGAGGCGCTCTGGCCGGCCGGCGAGGCCACCGCCTGCGCCGTGCGCCGTCTCGGCAAAGGCAGCGCCTTCACCCTCAACCTGCCCTGGCCCACCCTTGCCGCTGATCGGTTGGCCGATGGCCCGGCGCCCTTGCGCGAGGCGGTCGCCGACCTGCTCGCCGACATCGGCCTGGAGCCCCCGGCACGGCTGAGTACGGCTGGCGGCACCCGCCCCAAGGCGACCCGGCTGACCGTGTTCGAGGACGGCGCTCTGCGTTATCTCGGCATCGAGCAGGACTTCCGCCTGCCCAGCCTCGCCGAGCAGCCGGCGCACCTGGTCCTGCCGGCCGCGGCCGTGGTCTACGACCTGCGCGACGGCAGACGCATCGGCAGCGGCCTGGTACGCGAATGGGATCTCAACCTGTCGCGCGGCCGGCCGCTGCTGTTCTCCCTGCTCCCCTACGCGGTGCGCGAGGTGCAGGCCACGATGGCCGCGGCTGAGGTCACGGCCGGCGCTGCGCTGCGCCTGCAGGTCAGCGTGGGCGGCGGCGACGCGACGGTGGGCTTCCACGTCGTGCGCCTCGACGTCTTTGCGCCGGGCGCCACGGCGCCGCACCGGCAGTACTCCCAGAACCTCGCCTGCCCGAACGGCGCCGGCTCGGCCGAGTTCCCTCTGGCATTGAACGACCCGCCCGGTACCTGGCGCCTGGAACTCCGCGACATCGCCTCCGGCGTCCGTGCCGCGCCCCTGACCCTCCAGGTGCGGGAGTAGCCATGCGGCAGCTCTCCGCGTCTGGCTGTGTAGTGGGCGATGCCTACGAGGGGGAGTTCTGCGCAGGTATGGAGGCCGCGTTCACGCCGCCCTACCAAGTGCAGGTGGCACCCGAGCTGACGAAGGATGCCTGGGGGGTCTGGCTGACGAGCTATGCGCCCGTCTTCACGAGTACGGGAGAGTTCGAAGCGTTGCTGGCTATCGATATGTCCGCCGCCAGCATCCAGCAGACTGAGCAGCGCTGCCTTGTCGACATCCTGGGAATCACAGCCCTCATCTCCCTGTTGGCCATCGTCGCGGCCATCGTCTTGTCACGCCGTGTCAGCCAATCGTTGCTCATGCTGGCACAGGACATGGCGAACGTCCGGCATCTTCGCCTCGAAGAGGAAGTCCCCGTCTTCTCGCGCATCCGTGAGATCAGCGACATGGCCAGTGCGGTCCACAACATGAAGTCGGGACTGCGGTCGTTCCGTCGCTACGTCCCGGCCGACCTGGTGGGCGAACTGATCCGTCGCGGACTGGGACGGGGTCACGGCCATGCAGGAGACGTGACGGCGACCGTCTGCCCCGCCGAAGCCCCAGGCGCTCGGTAGGCCGCCGCCAGCCGCGACTCACTCCGCGGGGGCGGCCCAGCGCACGGCGTTCGCCATCAGGCGTCGGATGTTCGCGTCCATGAAGACGGGGTCGGTTTCATGCCCGGCCTGGAAGTAGAACATGCGCCCTTTGCCAATCTCCCAGCAGAAGCCTTGCTTCGAGGCGTCGGTCGTGCCATCCTTCAGGGTCGCGACGCCCTCGAAGACAATGGTCTGGGCCGGCGGCACCGCGTAGGGGTCGCTGTAGCGCTCGTGGTGGGCGATGGTGAACTCGCCGACGCCGGCCGCGATCGGGTGTTGCGGCGCGCTGACGGTCACTTTCAGCGTAGTCGAGTCGCCGACGTAGGCGCCCCACGTACACGGCGATGCCATCAGCACCTTGTTCGGCTTGGCGAAGTGGGACGAATGCAGGGAGATGAAGCCCATGCCCTCGTCGCGCACCCGCTTGTCGATCTTCGCGACCAGTTCGTCTTTGACGTCCCCGTGGCGCTGGTGTCCCCACCAGATCAGCACGTCGGTGCGCGCCAGGAGGTCGGCGGGGAGGCCCTGATCGGGGTCGCCGAGGCTGGCTCTGATCACTTCCCAGTCCGGTAACGCCGCCTTCAGCCCGTCGACGATGGCGCCGTTGATATCGTTCGGGTAGACATCCTTGGGGGCCGTGCCTTCGGACCAGACGACGACCACGTGTTTGCCTCCGGCCGGCGCCGCCGCCTGCGCGGCACAGCTCAAAGCGGCCCCCGCGGCAACGGCCCCGACCCCGACGGCGGCCCAGCGTGAGAGAGTGCTACCCATGGAAACGTCCTCTTCTTTCTTGCCTTGGTCAGCCCTCGGTCGCCGCGTGGTTCTCCCCGGCGACGGGCTGACCCGATAGAGTAGCCGACCGCAGGCGAATCGGCAACCTGCTCGCAAACCCGCTCGGGGCGGTTTCAAGAAGGTGTCCCCCGCAGGCTCTTGCAGCCTGCGGCAGTGTCCCTGGGCATCCCCCTTGTATGTGAACCGCCGAATAACCCACGGTCTGTGACCGGGCTGCGGGACTCGCGGTTCGCGTGTCGGTATGTCCGGCCCGCCCCTGGAAGCCGGGTTCTCCGCAACCCGGCCGCGGGATGCGGAGATCCCGCGTTCCACCGGACCGGAGGCCCGGCTGGAGCCCGCGATGCCAAGCCCGTCTCGGGCGGGTTCGCGGTGCCCGCTGTCTGCAAGACCGCTGTCTGCAAGACCCGCCGGCTCCAGGCTCACAGCGACGCCATCCTCACCGGAGCTTTCTCAGTACCGCCCAGGTTCCGTGGGGTCGCAGGGCAACGTCGCGCCCGGGTGGCCATGGTTCGCCGTGCTCGGCGCTCCGATTGTGCTGCTTATCTCGCTGTACCTACTCTGGCGCCTGGGGGTCGCCCCGGACATCGCGCGCGTCGAGAGTCCATACCAGATGAAGCTGATCCTCGCCGTTGCGATCACGTACGCCGAGCAGCACAGCCGCGCCTTCCCCGTACCGGACGGAGCCGCTGGCCTGCAGTCGCTGCGCGCCGCGGGGCTGTTGCCGGAGGCCCAGGCCTATACCATCTATCCCGACTTCCCCGTCGCTCGCAGCGGCGACCGGCTCGCTGAACGGAATGTGTCGTACCTGTACTTCGGTGGCCACGGATTGGACAGCCTGAAGGACACGATCATCCTTGGCGAGAAGCCCGGTTTGCGCCGCGACGGCGGCTTCGTGGGCCTGGCCGAGGTTTGCGCGGCCTGGCTGGGCCGCGTGGCCTGGGAGCGCCTGACGGCAGCCCTGGCGGCAGGGCGCCGTCCCGGTCGGCTGGGTGACTGGATCGCCCGAGCCGGTGAGGGCCCGTGAGTCGCGGTCGGGCGCCGAGCGCGGCGCCTCACTCCTCGTCGGAGGTGGCGCGGACGAACTGGCGGTAGAGGTTGGCGTAGACGCCGTTGCGGGCGATGAGCTGGGGGTGGGTACCGCGTTCGGCGATCCGGCCGTGCTCCATGACCAGGATCAGGTCGGCGTTGCGGATCGTGCTCAGCCGGTGCGCGATGACGAAGCAGGTGCGGCCCTGCATCAGGGTGGCCAGGGAGCGCTGGATGCGGGCTTCGGTGACGGCATCCACGGAGCTGGTGGCCTCGTCGAGGACGAAAATGCGCGGGTCGGCCAGCATGGCGCGGACGAAGCAGACCAGTTGGCGCTGGCCGAGCGAGAGGCCGGCGCCACGCTCGCCGACCACGGTCTGCAGCTTGTCCGGCAAGGCCTCGAGCAGATCCAGGCAGTCGAGCCGCCGGGCCGCTTCGGTGACCTCGGCGTCGGTGGCCTCGGGGCGGCCGAGGCGGATGTTGTCCATGACCGTGCCGGTGAACAGGAAATTCTCCTGCTGGATGATGCCCATCTGCCGGTGCAGCGACTCGGCGCGGACGCTGCGCAGTTCGCGGTCGTCGATGCGGATTTCGCCCTCGCCGGGGAGGTAGAACTTGGCCAGGAGGTTGATGATGGTGGTCTTGCCGCTGCCGGTGTGGCCGACCAGGGCGATGGTCTGGCCGGGTTCGGCGACGATGTTGATGTCGTGCAAGACGCGGCGTTCCGGGGTGTAGCTGAAGGAGACCTGGCTGAACTCGACCCGACCGTGGAGGCGGGGCAGGTCTTCGGCGGCGGGGTCGTCCTGCCATTCCGGCGGGGTATCGAGGACGCGGAAGACGCGTTCGGCGCCGGCCATCGCGGCGAGGGCCTGGTGGTAGAGATCGCCGATGCTGCGCACCGGCTCGAAGAAGATGCCGGCGAGGAAGAAGAAGTGGACCAGATCGCTGAGTGGCATGTCGATGCCGGGGGTGAGTACGCGGTAGCCGCCGACCAGGAGCAGCAGGGCGATAAACACCTGGCTGGTGAACTCCAGCAGGGGCAGGAAGATGGCCGCGGTGCGCGCCACCTCGACGTTGTACTCCGAGTGGGTGGCCACCATGTCCTCAAAGATGCCGGCATTGACATCCTGGCGCACGAAGCCCTGGGTGACGCGGATGCCGTTGACCGATTCGGCCAGGGTGGCCGTCAGGCGGCTGAAACTCTCCTGGTTGGCACGCATGACCCGGCTGAAGCGCTGGCGGAACATGCGGTTGATCAGCCACATCACTGGCGCCAGCACGAGGACGACCAGGAACAGCACCCGGTCGCACCACAGCATGAACAGCGCCGAGACGATCATCTGGCCGCCCAGCACCAGGCTCACGAACATCACATTCTGCACGCCGGCACGGACCGCCTCGATGTCGGAGGTCACCCGGCTGATGATGCGGCCGAGCTTCTCGCGGTGGAAGAAGCTCATGGGCATAGTGAGCAGGTGGGTACAGAGGGCCGTGCGCAGATCGTGGACCACGGACTCGCCCAGGCGCATGGCCAGCAGGTGCCGGAAGTGCAGGGTGAACTGGGTCACGGCCGTCAGCGCGGCGAAACCGGCGGCGCCGAGCAGCGTGCCGTGCAGGTCGCCACGGCTGATGGGGCCGGTGATGACAGCGCCGAGGACCCAGGCCAGGCTGGGCAACTGGATGGCGCGGATGATGACCAGGCAGAAGAGGGTGTTCCGCGTCCGCGCATAGCGTCCTGTGTAGGTGAACAGGCGCCGGATCAGGCGCACGTCGAGGGGGCGCTCCTCGACTTCAACGTCGTCAGCGCGCTGGAACTGGGTGAGGGTCAGGCGCGGTTTGGCGCTCATGGGAGGCCCCCCGCGGCCAGGGCTGAGACGCCCGGCGGGGCGGCCAGCAGTCGGCGCGTCTCCTCGTCGGTGAGCTGGTGGGCGATGATCCAGCGGTAGGGGCCCTTCTGCTCGGCCAACTCGGCGTGACGGCCGGCCTGGATGATGCGGCCGTTCTCCAGGACCAGGATGAAGTCGGCCCGGCGCAGGGTACTGAGGCGATGGGCGACGACGAAGGTGGTGCGCCCGTCCATGGCGCTCTCCATCGCTTCCAGGATCTCATGCTCGGTCTGCGAGTCGATGGCGGCGGTAGGGTCGTCGAGCAGCAGGATGCTGGGTTCGAGCAGGATCGCGCGGGCGATAGCCAGGCGTTGGCGCTGCCCGCCAGAGAGGCCTTTGCCGTTCTCGCCGACCACCGTGTCGTAGCCGTGCGGGAGTTTCTCGATGAAACGGTGTGCCGCCGCCACCCGCGCCGCCCGCTCGATCTGCTCGCGGGTGGCCTCGGGCCGGCCGAAGGCGATGCAGGCCGCCACCGAGTTACTGAACAGGAAGTTCTCCTGGAAGACGATGCCGACATTGCGGCGCAGGTCGTCGAGGTGCAGGTCACGCACATCGGTGCCGTTGACCCGGACGTGCCCGGCGTCGGGATCGTAGAAGCGCGGGATCAGGCTGAGCAGCGTGCTCTTGCCAGCGCCGGTCGCGCCGAGGATGGCCACGCACTGGCCCGGTTGTACGGCGAAACTGACGTCGCGCAGCACGGGCGCTTCCGGATCGTACCCGAAGCGGACATGCTCGAACTCGACCGCACAGGGCAGGCGTGGTGCCAGGCGCCGGGCCTGGGGCGCGCTGAGGATCTCCACCGGGGTATCGATCACCTCGAAGACGCGGCGGGCACCGGTCAGCGACTCCTGGATGCTGTTGGCCAGGTTGGAGAGGTTGGCCACCTGGCCGGAGAACTGCTGCAGCAATCCGGCGAAGACGATCAGGCCGGTGCCCAGGGGCAGGCCGCTGCGCATGACGAGGTAGCCGCCGAAGGCCAGCAGCACTACCAGATTGAGCTGCGAGATGAAGGTGATCAGCGGCCCAAAGGTGGTCACGCGCCCGAAGATCCAGAAGTTTTGGTCACGCACCTCCACGTTGGCCGCCGCGAAGCGCCGCAGCGTGTGCGGTTCGCGGGCGAAGCCTTTGATTACGGCGATGCCCTGGACGCTCTCGCTGAGCACGGTCACGAGGCGGTCCACGAGTTCACGGTTCTTGCGGTAGGCGGGCCGGACCTGGCGCGAGAAGCGGACGCTGATAACCCACAGCAACGGCGTGGTGGCCAGGCAGGCCAGGGTCAGTCCGACATGGATGCTGCCCATGTAGATGACGTAGACGATCAGCGACAGGCCCATGATCAGGCTCTGGATCAGGACGCCGTCGATGAAAAGGCGCGTTGCCTGCACATCCCGCGTCACCCGGTTAATGAGCGAGCTGCTGGCATTGGCATCGAAGAAACGGAAGCTTAGACGCTGCAGCTTATCGTACACCTGGGCCCGCAGGGCGGTGACGATCTCGCCCTGTACCAGCCCGGCCACCGCCATCGAGTAGGCGCAGTTCAGCGCCGAGCGGGCCAACGCCAGCCCCAGGATTGCGGCTGAGATCACCACCAAGGTCTGCCACGGGGTCCACGCCGGCGGGGGCGTGAAGCCGAAAGGCCAATGCGGCGCTGCCGAGCCCGGCTGCATGGCCGTCCTCACCACATCGATGCCGACGCCCGTCAGGCCGAGCCCCGCCAGGCCGAAACTCAGCAGGATGACCTGCAGGCCGACGACGCGGATGCACCCCCCGCGGTAGTGCCACGCCAAGGACAGCAAGCGCCGCACGAGCCCCCACGAGGAGAGCCCAGACGGCGCGCTGGTCGACAGCGGTTGGAGAGGCGAGGTCACAGCCGTACTCGTCGCAATTGTCGCACGATGTCAACAAGAGTCAGTAACCTAGCCTCGCTGAGCGTGAGTGGCCAACGGGACGCCACGTTGCGGCAGGCGATGTAGGGAGGGACCCGCCGAGGCTCGGTCTGGGGCCGAGCGGATGGCGGGTGCCAGCCCAGCCCCCGGCTGTGGTCAGGCATACCGAGGCGAGACTGCAGGGGTTGCGGGTTCCAGGAAGCCTACCTGAGTGGCCGCCCTGGCGCTACTCTCCGGGCGGGTTACGGCTTGAGGTTGACCTGGATGCTGTGAACGTGCAGGACGCCCAGGCTCCAGCCGGGGAGGCGCAGTTCACGGCCGTAGACGCGAACCTCGCGGTTCTCCCATTCGGTCAGGTCGAGGCGAGTGCTCTTGAGGTAGCAGACGGGGTAGGCGGTCGTGCCGACGCGCATGCAGAGCACGTGACTGGCCAGTTCGGACGCCTGGCTCTTGAGCGAGATGAGCACTCCCTCCTTCATGATGATCGGCGCATCCGGCGGCGGCGTCGTGGGGACGATCACCGGGGTGGCCGCGGCTGGGGGTGGCGTGTTCTCAGGGGCCGGGGCGGCCGCGGTTGGGGGCGCTGCGATGGGCGCGGTTTCAATCTCGGTGGGTGCGATCGCGTCCTCGACGATCGGGGCGGGCGAGGCGACGGCTGGGGCCGGAGTTTCGGGCTGGGGCTCGGCGGGGGCAGCAGTGTCCGTCGCCGCGACGGGGGCGGGGGCTGCGGGCGCGGGCTCTGGGGGCGGGGCGACGGCCGCGACGGGGGCTTCGGGCTTGGCCACGACGGGGGCCGGGGCTTCAGGCTGGGGCTCGGCGGGGGCGGCAGTGTCCGCGGCGACGGCAGGGGCCGGGGTTTCGGGTTCGGGAGTGCTGACATAGGCGCGGCTGATCCAGGCGCTGGCATCGGCCGGCGCGCGCACCTGCTGCCAGCCGTCCACCGGCGGGCCGAGGACCTCCAACTTGGTCCCCTTCTTGGCCGAGCAGAAGGTGGTGAACACGAGCCCCGGCCCGGAGTGCAGTCGCACCTGGTCTGCGCTCACCAGTCCCTCGGCGTTCAGGTATTGGGCCGCGATCCAGGCGCGGGTGTCGGCCGGCACCTGGACCTCGTACCAGTCGGCGTTGCCGCCAACGATGTTGACCTGGTCGCCGCGGGCGAACTGGCCGATGCGTTCGTAGTGCGGCGCCGGTCGGGCGCGAACCACCAGGATGTTCGCCGTGACGATGCCCTTCTGGGGAAGCACGGCGATCCCGGCCGGCGCGGTTGCGGGCGTCGTGCCGTCGGCGGCGACGGGCTGGGCGCCCCCAGGGGTCGGCGTGGCGGGTTCCGGCTGAGCGCCGCAAAGAACGCACGCCAGCATTAGCGCGAGGACCGCCCGTCCACTCCAGCGCTCAGCGTTGGTGAGCCACCGTCTCATGTTCGCTCTCCCGCGGTCCGCCCACTCGCCGGACCCGCACTACGCGATTCTCTCTCTACGTCCCCGTACGGCGTCATGCCGGCCGGGTCAGGCGCTCCACACGGAGTCGTCGTCGGTCACGGGCAGTTCGACGGTCGTCCGCCGCGCCGCGGCCTGGTACATGGCCAGGACGATTTCCAGGGTCGGGCGCACCGTGGCCACCGGGATGACGACGTCGCGCTGCTCGCGGATGGCATCGATCATATCCTGGATGACCACCTGGTGGTCGGCAAAGCCGAAAGCGGTAGCGCTGCTGGCCCCGGTGGCCTGCGCGACACTGCCATAGGTTCGGATTTCCTGATCCTCGGGACGGTCCTCTCGGAACTGCCAGGCGACCACCCGCTCGCCGGACATGATGGCCGTGCCGTCGGTGCCGTTGATCTCGATCCGCACATCGGTTCCCGGCCACAGCGCGGTGGAGGCTTCCACCACCCCCTGAGCGCCGGACGTGAACTGGATGAAGGCGAGCAGTGTGTCCTCAAGCTCGACGCCGGGGTGGGCCAGATTGGTCATCTGTGCCTGGACCCGCGCCGCGGGTCCGGCGATGTACTGCAACAGATCGATGTAGTGGAAGGCGTGCTGGACGGTCACGCCGGCGCCGGCCCGGCGGAGGCTGCGCCAGGCATCCTGGCGGTAGTACTCGGCCGGGCGGAACCACTTCATGTAGGCATCGGCATGCAGCAACGCCCCGAAGCGCCCTGCTTCGACGGCGCCGCGGATGGCCTGGATGGCCTTGCGCACGCGGCACTGTACCGTACAGCCGAAGCGCACGCCCGCCTGGCGACACGCGGCCACCATCGCGTCGGTTTCGCGCAGGGTCATCGCCGGCGGCTTCTCGGTCAGAACGTGCTTGCCGGCGGCCGCGCACGCCATCACCGCGTCGTAGTGCAGGTGGTTCGGCAGGGCGACGTTGACGATGTCGACGCGCGGGTCGGCGAGCATCTCAGCGAGGCTGGAATAGGCCTGCACGCCATACTCCGTAGCCAGGCGCTGGACGCGGCCTTGGTCGAGGTCGCAGAAGGCGATCAGTTCGCCGCCGTCGGCATGCACGATCCCTTTGGCGTGGAAAGGCGCTACCAGACCGGCGCCGAGAATCCCAAAGCCAAGCCTGTCCTTGGTCATTCCCTGTCCTATCTTTTGCCGACCCCTGCGGGCGCTCTGGCCAGGGATAGCCCCGGCCGCTGCGGCCGGGGCGAATCACCTGCCGGGAGCCTCCCGGCGCAGACAACATACAAGTCGGGCAGAGTGAATCAAGCGGCGAAGCGGCGAGGCTGGACAGGCCGGCCCGCCCGCATTACCGTAGCAGCGTACCCAACCCCGGCAAGGAGATGCACGATGACCCGCTCTGGTATTGCCTCCATGGTTCTGCTGCTGGCTGCCAGCCTGGCCGTGGCTGCCGAGAAGGATCTGCTCCTGCATTGGACCTTCGACGAGGGCAGCGGCGCCACGACAAAGGACGTGTCTGGCAATGGGCTGGACGGCGCCGTGACCGCGGCGTGGACGGCATCGCCCGCCGGGCAGGCACTGCTCTTCGACGGCACGCCGCAACGGCTGCTGACCGTCACCGTGCCAGAGCCCTTGCGTTTCGGCACCGGCTCCTGGACCTTCATGGCCTGGCTGCAGCCGACTCAGTTCACCATCGAGGACCGGCAGAACCAGCGCCGCGTCTTCGCCTTCGGGCAATACCCGGACGCCTACCTGGTCATCGACCTGATGGGCAACGGCGCCCTCTCGTGCTATTTCTGCTACAAGGACGGCGCTGGCCAGGCAGTCTCGGCAGGCGCCGGCGCGGCCTTGGCGCTGCGAACGGGTGAGTGGGCGCATGTGGCCCTTGCCTGCGACCGTGCGGCAGGGCAGATCGCGATGTATATCAACGGCGTGGCCCAGGGCCCGACCGATCTGCCCCCGGGGTTTGCCGGCGATTTCGGCCTGAGTGGCGAACTCACCCTCGGCAATGGCTGGCACAACTACTGGGGGCTCATGGACGAGGTGAAGGTCTACCGCCGGGCACTCGCCCGGGCCGAAGTGCGCCAGGAATTCACGGCGCGGAAAGATACGTTCAAGGTCAGCGAATCCCCGGAGGCTGCGGCGATGGAAGTGCGTGAACAACTCAGCGAGACGATGGCCGTCGCGAACCAGGCCTGGGCGGCGTCGGACTTTGCGGCGGTGCGTGCCGCCTACGCCAAGGTGCTCGCGGTCACGACGGCGCCGGCCCCCCTGCGCAGCTACGCGCATCTGCGCCTTGCGCAAAGCTATGTAGCCGTGGGCGATACGGTCGCCGCGGCCAGCGAGTACGAGACCATCGCGGCCACGGCGACGTATCCCGACGTGCACCGCTTCGAGGCCACGGAATGTCGTCGCGAACTTGAGCGTTTGAGCCGTGGCCTTCCTGCCCGTGACCCCCTGGCGTCGCGCACGGCGGTGCCGGCGCTGCCGCCCGTTGCGGCCGAGGTCTTCGTCGCCCCGCAGGGTGACGACGCCCAGGACGGCACCGCCCAGCGGCCTTTCGCCAGCCTGGGCAGAGCGCGTGACGCGGTGCGTGCGCTGCGGGCCCGTGGGACCGCGGGGCCCATCGTTGTACGTATCCGTGCCGGCGAGTACACGGTGACCGAGACTCTGGCCCTGACGGCGGCAGATTCGGGGACCGCGGCCGGACCGGTCGTCTATCGCGCCGACGAGCCTGGCAAGGCGGTGTTCTACGGCGGCGCCCGGCTGTCAGGGTTCGTTCCGGTGACGGAGCGCGCGATCCTGGACCGTCTGCCGGCGGAGGCGCGGGGCAAGGTCCTGCAGTGCGATCTCAAGGCGCTGGGAATCACCGACTACGGCGAACTCCGGGTACGCGGTTTCGGGCAACCGCCCTCGCCGCCGACGCTGGAGGTCTACGTCAATGGCCACCCGCAGACTCCGGCACGCTGGCCGAACCAGGGTTTCGTCCGCATCACGTCGCTCGTCGAGCCCGGCTCCAAGGCTGAGGGCAAGCCGGCGGTGCTGGGGTACGAGTCCGACCGCCACGCCCGCTGGGGGCAAGCGGAGGACGTCTGGCTCTTTGGCTACTTCCGTTATCTGTGGGCCGACGCGGCCATCAAGGTGGGGGCGATCGACACCACCGCGCACACGATCACCACCGCGGCACCCTACGAGTACGGCGGCGGCATGGACGCGGGGCAGGGGATCATCTACTACGTCTTTAACCTGCTCGAGGAGATCGACCAACCCGGCGAGTGGTACCTGAATCGCAGCACGGGGATGCTGTACCTGTACCCCCCGACGGACCTCGCGGCCGCGGTGGTGGAGGTCGGCCTGCTCTCGACGCCGATGGTGACCCTCGACCAGGTTGCCGATGTGCGCTTCGAGGGGCTCGTCTTCGACCTGGCCCGTGGGAATGGCATCGTCATCACCGACAGCGAGCGCTGCCTGGTGGCGGGCTGCACCGTCAAGCGCCTGGCCGGGAATGGCATCATGGTCAGCGGTGGTAGCCGCAATATGCTGCTGGGGTGCGACATCCACATGATCGGGCGGCGCGCGACCGAGGTCAGCGGCGGTGACCGTGAGACGCTCACTCCGGGCGCGCACACGGTCGAGAATTGCCGCATCCACGCTTTCGGCCGCATCGACCGCACCTATACGCCTGCGATCCAGCTCGAGGGGGTGGGGCATCGCGTTGCCCACAATCTGATGTACGACTGCCCCAGCAGCGTCATGCGTATCGAGGGCAATGATCATCTCATCGAGTTCAACGAGGTGCATAGCGCCGTTCAGGAATCGGATGATCAGGGCGCCATGGAGTTGTTCCGCAACCCGACCTTCCGCGGGGTGATCTTCCGCTACAACCGTTTCCGCCACGTGGGCAAGACCGGCAGCGAGGGCGCGGTGCATGGCCAGGCCGGCATCCGCTTCGACGATGCCATCAGCGGCATGCTCGTCTACAGCAATGTCTTCTACCGCAGCGCCAACGGTAACTTCGGGGCCATCCAGATGAACAGCGGCCGCGACAACATCATGGACAATAACCTCTTCGCCGACTGCAAACAGGGCGTGAGTGGGGGCTGGCATCCGGGCAATAGCGTCTGGAAGCTGATCGAGGATGGCCAGAAACCGGCCGATTTCTACACCAGCGACCTCTACCTGTCACGCTACCCGGAAGTGGCGACCATGATGGTTGCCACCGGTATCAATCACCTCTGGCGTAATGTGTTCTACCGCTGCGGGCGAGTCGTTACCGGGAACCAGGCAACCCTGGATCTGTTCGAGAACGGGGTCTTTCCGGACACGGATCCGGGTTTCGTGGACGCGGCCGCCGGCGACTTCCGCCTGCAGCCTGGGGCGCCCCTCCTGGCCACGGTCGGCTTCCGGCCCATCCCGCTGGACGAGATCGGCCTGTACGCCGACACCTACCGGGCCACCTGGCCGGTGGTCACGACGCCGGCAACCCTGCCCGACTGGCGCCCCAAGGCAGTTCCGGCGCCCGCCCCGTAAGGTCGCCGCGGGCGCGAGGGCCTGCGGTCTGGGCCCTGGGCGCGATCCGTGCTTGGTTCTGCGTCTGTCGTCAGGAGGCCGTTTCCATGGACCGCAGGGATTTCCTGAGGCTCTCGTCGGCAACCATCGGCTCCCTGGCTCTGGCTGGGCCCGCGGGCGCGGCGCGGGCAGAGGCGCCGGCGAAGCTGGGACGGCCGCTGCGTACCCTCAAGCGGCCGCTGGCCATTGCCATGTGGGATTTCTCCTGGCTCCTGCGACACTACCCGGGGGGCGGGTTCGAGCAGTGGGATGCGGTGTTGTCGGAGCTGGCCAGGCGCGGGTACAATGCCATCCGTATCGACTGCTTCCCGCAGTTGGTGGCGGCGGACAACGAGGGCCGGATCGTCGAGGAGTTCTGCTACGCGAAGAAGGACTGGAAGCCGGCGCTTTGGGGCAATGACGCCTCGGTCTGCGTCCGGCCGCGGGAGGCCCTGGCGGAGTTCCTTCCGCTCTGCAAACGGCATGGCGTCTACGTGGGCCTATCGACCTGGTTCCGCGAAGACGAGGCCTCTCGACATGATATGCCCAGAGGCGTCGACGGATTCACGCGCGCCTGGACGGAGACGCTTGATTTCTTGACGACGCACCACCTGATGGACAACGTCATCTACGTGGACCTGCTCAACGAGTATCCGCAATTCCATGGGTTCGTCTGGCTGAGCAAGGAACTGGACAAGCTCGCCGGTGTCGCCGACGAGTCGGTCCCTGACGCTGCCAATCTGCTGCAGTTGCTGCCCAAGAGCAAGATCTACAATCTGGCGCAGAAGGTCTTCTACCGTGACTTTGCGACGGCGGCGATCCGGAAGATGAAAGAGCGGTACCCGCAATTGGACTACACCTTCTCGTTCACGGAAAATGGCAATGCGCCATGGACGGATCTTGACCTCAGCGAGTTCGGGCTTCTGGATTCGCACGTGTGGTTCGTGCACAACGGACTGCTGAGCCATGGCACCGGCTACTGGGACATGATGGGTGAGAGCGATATGGCCTACGCCAAGACCTACGAGGCGCTGAAGCAGCGCTGGAGCGCCAAGAAGGGCGAGCTCTGTACCTGGATGGACGGCAGGATCGGCCTGGCCGCGGAGTATGGCCGGAAACAGGGCATCCCCGTGGGTAATACCGAAGGCTGGGGGCCGATCGGCTGGATGGACAACCCCAATCTTGACTGGCAGTGGGTCAAGGAGACCGCCGAGATCTGTGCCGATCTGGGGGCCAAGCATGGCTACCGGTTCAACTGCACGAGCAACTTCACCCACCCCCAGTTCCCCGGCTACTGGAACGACGCCAAGTGGCACCGACGGGTCACGTCGGTCATTCGCGGGGAATCGGTCTAGCCTTCAGAAGCCCAGGGTGAGCACGACCGTACGGCTCTCGGGGAGGAGCAGTTCGAGGTCGAGGATACCCTCGGCCGCGGGCTGCACGGCGACGGCGGCGCCGCTGTCGGTGCTGCACTCCTTGAGCGCGTAGGCCGCCGGCACCGCGAAGCGCAGGCGGGTCGCATGGCCGCCCACGAGCCTGACCTCGACCACGAGGGCCTGCCGGACCTCATCCCAGTGCAGCGTCTCCAGGCTGGTGGCGCCCTGCGTGATGTGGCGGTCTGTCGAGAGGAACTGTGGCCGCCCCAGGTCGGGATGGACGGCCACGACGCGCACCCCTCGCGCCGGTACGCTAAGGCGGATGACGTCGGTCGTACGGCCATGGAAGCGGCTCTCCCAGAACTCGTAGAGCAGGCAGGCCGACGCCGGCGGCAGGCCCAGCTCCGCCAGGCTGACCGCCACCTCGCCGTCCTGGTCGGTCCAGTTGAACAGGGCCACCACGTCCCACTGGCCGAAGGGCCGCCGGATCTTGAGGTCCCAGACTGGGCGCAGGTCGAAGATCGGGAAGAGGTCCAGCGGCCGCACGGCACAGACAGGGAGGGACTGCTGCAGCAGGCTGAGGCGCTCCGGGGGCAACTCGGCGAGTTTGTCGCCGGCGAACATCATCTGGCCGGGCAGGGCGACGACGGTCGCGGTGACGCGGGCCTGTTCGAGGCCGTGGAAGGTCCCCACCAGCAGCGTGTCGGGATCGCTGTACCACAGAATGTTGTGGACAAAGAGCTGGTTCAGGGTGGAGCCGGCCTGGCTACAAATATTATGCCAGGTCGAGGGCTGGTTGGGCGCGACGATGTCGCCGCCGATGCGGGCCGCGTCCGCCACCCCGGCCTCGGGGCCGCTGTAGTGCCCCTGGCAGGCCAGGAAGATGCGGTCGGCGCCCATGCCCTCGCGTAAGGCTTGAACGCAGAGCTTCATGGGGTTCGAGCAGGGATAGCGGAAGGCGCGGCGCACGTCATCGCGCTCGTAGAAATGCGCCGAGTAGCCCTGCTGGCGGCCGCTCATGCCGTCCACCTTGAAGAATTCATAGCCCCACTCCTGGCTCATCACGCGATGCATTTCACACATGTGGTCGCGGACGATGGCCTGGGACGGATCCAGTACGTAGAGGCCGGACCAGTTGTGCAAGGGGGCGCCGGTGTCGTCGTGCAGGAACCAGTCGCGGTGAGCCCCGTAGAAGGCCTTGTCGCCGGTACCGAAGGGCACGGTCCAGATTCCCGGCCGGAAGCCTAGCGCCCGGATGTCTTCGGCCAGCCGCTTCATGCCCTCCGGGAACTGCCCCGGGTGGCAGCTCAAGTTCAGGTTGTGGAAGGCCGATACGGGCAGCCGATCCGAGTTGGCCTGCCAGGACTCGATGGACCAGAACTCCAGGCCGAAGGGCCGCAGATGGCGGGCGCCGTAGCGGGCTTCGGCGAGGTTCTCGGCCGCGCCGGCGCGGTCGAAGTAGACGTTCCAGCTCATCCAACCACTCGGGGGCGACGGGCAGCGGGCCTTGTCAATGGGGCGGTAGTGCGGCACGTAGCGGCTGGCGTAGAAACAGCGCTGGAGGTCGAGGACAAGCACCGAGCGGGCGGCGTCGGCAACCTCTGCCGAGAGCTCGACGCCGAAGGTTGGGCCGGTGGCGCTGGTCACCCACGCCGTGTCGGCCTCGAAGCGCAGCAGGGTGTCGGAGTCGACGTCGAACAGCGAGTCATTGAGGCGACTGTCAGCCGGTCCGGAGGCCATCTGCACGACGCGGGAGACGAGGGGCGCCCGTGTGCGGCAGGCGAAGCTGTTGGGGCCGAAGTCGACGACGGCGCTGAGGCGCATGGTACCCACGTAGGACTGCGCACAGCGGTGCAGTACCAGCAGTTCGAGCCGGTCGCCCTCGTTGCGGCAGGCGAGGTAACCCTGGACATTGCCCTCCGCGTCCAGCCAGGCCGGCCGGTCGCCGACATCGTCCCGCGACCGGGTCAGCGTCCACGGCTGGTCGCCGACGGTGAAGGTCAGCGATCCCTGCAGGCGCGTGCCGGTCAGGGTGTGCTTGAACTCGATGCCCTTGATCGGGTCATAGCGGAGGCGCCAGGCCCCGCGCCGTACCGCAAACGCCTGTACGCCGCCTTCCCTCATGGTCTCTGCCTCATCCGTAGTTCGCTGTCGAACGGCACGCCATCTCTCCGGCCCGCCGCGTGGCGCCCCTGGTTTTCGCGGGCTGCGCCTGCTGCAGCGTCGTGGGCTCGCGCCCGAGTGACCCCAGGGCCGGCCGGACATCGGTTGATGCAGTCACTATAGCGTCTCCCTTAGCGGTCCGCCCTATGCACTATCGGCAGAGTTGGGCCAGGAGCATGCCACGCGATGGAACGAAGCTGGCAGGGGTTGAAGACAACGGCGCTGGCACTGTGGGCGTCGATGGTCGCCAGCTACCGAGGGTCGTTGAACGGGGCGGTTAGGGGACGCACGCTGAGGGCCGCGGGCAGGTCAGCGGCCGCGGCGCGGAGCCGGGCGCGGCTGCTGAGTACCGCAGTGCCTGTCCGGTCAGCGGCGTGACGGACCATCTCCAGCGCGGCCTGGCGGACGACGGCGGGCGTGGCCTGTATCTGTGCCAGGCGCCAGGCGCGCCGCACCTCCTGGGTGACGCCGGTGACCCAGCGCCACAGCGCCAGGTCGGTGGCCAGGCCCGGGCGGATGGGGACCTCTTCGTCGCGGGCGCAGGCGATGGCCGCTCTCTCGATGTCGGCCGGCGTCCAGGCCGCCCTCTCCAAGGCTTGCTGGAGGCCGTCGAACACGCGTACGGTACGGGCGATGTCCGGGTCACTGTGCGAGGCCATGACCAAGCCGCCGGCGCCGGGATCGTAGCTACAGAAGGCGCCATAGGCGCCACCCTTTGCCCGGATCTCCTCCCAGAGGTAGTCGTAACTCAGGATCTGGGCGCAGAGCTGGAGCCAGGGGGCCGCGGGGCTGGGGCGGCAGGGGGCCGGCAAGGCGCGGGCGCAGAAGGCCACGTCGATGTCATAGGCCAGTCCGAGCCGCGGCCCTGGTCCTACCGGGTCGGGCGTCGCCAGGGGGCGGGCGGACAGTGGCCCCGGTAACGGCTGGGCCGGACGGGACCGCGTGCTCAGCCAGGCCTGGAGTGCGGCCCCGGCCACGTCGGTTCCCGTGAACGACGCGATAGTGATGGCGCGTGCGCTGACCCAGTCTCGGAGCCGCGTCAAGGCTTCGGCGAGGCCCTCTGCCGAGCCGGGCGTGGCGCGAGTCCAGGCCTGGGCCAGCGCCAACTGCGGCGGGCCTTTCCAGAGGTTGCTGAGGTGGTGGCAGGCGCTCAGATGGCTGGCGGCTTGCAGACTGGCTAGGTGGTGTCCCTGCGCAATGACATTGGCGAACAGGCGCGCCCGGTGTTGGATCAGCACTTCCCGGAAGCGTTGGTTCGGGACGGTCTGCAGATCGTCCAGCACCTGCCCGACGAGGCTCACAGCTTCTTCGCAGGTACTGTCGAGCGTCTTGCCCTGCAGCACCAGGAAGGGCTGTCCCGCTCCCGGAGCCCCAGGCCTGGGACTGACATGCACGCTGCCGGCTAGCCCTCCTGAGCTTCTGGTCAAGGCCTCCGAGAGACCGCTGTAGTCAAGGTGTCGCGTTCCCAGGCGCGTCAGGAAGGCCGCGTAGGCCGGCACGTAGGGCAATAGCGCGACCGGCAGATCGCTGAGATCGAGGGCGAGGGTGAAGTAGCTGACCCCGTTACAGGCGACCTCCTGGCGCAGCAGCGTCGTGCCGTTCGCCAGAGGCGTGGCCTGGGAGCGGAGGGCGGCGGGCTCGCGCGGGAGGTCGCCAAGATGCAGCCTCGGCAGTGTTGCCAGCGCCGCGGGGCTGTTCGGGCGACTCTGCCGGTCCTCGAGGCCTGCGGCCGCGGCGCCAAGGCGCTCCAGTGCGCCGTCGGTCAGGCCGCGGCGGAAGCTGCGCACGCGGGCCGTCAGGCGTTGCTCCCGTGGCTGCGGGCGACCGGATTGCGGGCGCAGGACGAGGGTCAGGCGGTGGGGGTTATCGAGCAGGTGGCGGCGGATCAGCCGCGAGAGCGTGTCCGGATCCCGTTCCAGGCGCCGTTGCAGTCGGGCGAGGACCGGGTCGAGGTGTAGAAACGCCAGCGGATCAAGGCCGTAGAGCCAGACTGAGAACACGACCTCCATGAGCTGCAGGGGGAAGCCCGAGTCGATGTCACGGTGGCTGTACTCGATCTGGCGCAGGGTGTCGCGGACGCGCTCGCGACTGAAGCCGGCCGCCGCGATCTCCCGGAGGGCGCCCATGACCAGCGGTTCGAAGCGCGCCGAGGGCATGCCCGTACCCCCCTTGAGCCCGACCTGGAAGGTCGTCTGCAGGGCGTCGCTGCCGTATCCCCAACAGGTCATGTCAGTACCGATGCCTGATTCGAGGAGGCGACGGCGCAGCGGCGCGGCATCGTCGCCGAGCAGTAGCCGGTCGAGCAGTTCCCAGAGTACATCCGTCTCCGGATCGCGGAGATCCCCGATGAGCCAACTCAGCGTGGCCGCGGCGCTGCCGTCCGCGTCGTCGTCCGCGCTGCTACCCTGCCACAGGTGCGCCCGCCGCGGCCGCGACCATGGACTCTGGCGCACCAGCACGGGGGGACTGCTGAGCGCGGGGCCAGGGGAGCCCAGGCGTTCGTCCAGGAAGCGCAGTTTCTCGGCCAGGGGGATGTTGCCATACAGGAAGAAGTGGGCATTACCCGGCTGGTAGCGGCGTTCATAGTAGGCCGTGAATGCTTCCAGGGTAAGGTCAGGGATGCAGTGCGGCTCGCCGCCCGCATCGTGCCCGTAGGTCCCCTCGGGAAAGAGTCGAGCGATGGACTCGCGCTCGACCCGCGTATCCAGGTCCGAGAAGGCCCCGCGCATCTCATTCAGCACCACCCCGCGCAGGAGGGGCCGCAGACGTCCGCCCGGCGCTCCCTCGACAGCCCAGTGCCAACCCTCCTGCATGAACGTATCACGGCTGATGAGGGGATGCAGGACGGCATCGAGGTAGACCTCGGCGAGGTTGAAGAAGTCCGCCGCCACATTGCTGGCCACGGGATAGAGGGTACGGTCGGCACACGTGCAGGCGTTGAGGTAGGTCGCCATGCTCGACTTGAGCATCTCGGTGAAGGGATCCTTCACCGGGAAGCGACGTGAACCGGCGAGGACGGCGTGCTCGATAATGTGCGCCACCCCCGTGCTGTCGGCCGGCGGCGTCGCAAAGGCGACCGCGAAGAGGTTCTCGGCATCGTCCGCCGCCAGGTGTAGGAGTCGCGCCCCGCTGCGAACATGCAGGGCTTCGACCGCGTCGACCCGCGGTTCCGGCAGCGACTGCCGCCGCAGGATGCGGAAACCATGCACGACGCTGCCGGGTTCTGGGCTCGTGCTCATCGGGCCGTCTGCTCCTGCCGGACCCCCGGGCGATCCTCTCCCACCGAGCCCCCGGCCCGCTGCAACGCGGCCTCTCCGGATGCCGCGACCGGGTTGCGGAGAACCCGGCTTTCAGGGCGGTCCGGACGTACCGGTATGAGAGCCGCACGGTTCATACACTAGCGGCCGCGGCGCGGCCGCCTCTGGCCGTAGGCCGCGCAGACAAACAGACCGGAAGCGGGGGTCCACTTCCGGTCTGTGCTTCTCGCGTGGGCTGTGGCACCTACCTCCCGCGACCCGCACCGGGCCTGCACGGAGACAGGTCATGGAACTTAGGCCGTCTTGTCCGCGGGCGTCGCGGGGGCGGCCGCGGCCGGGGCGGCCGGGTCGTTAGTCGCAACAAGGCCTGCCGGGGCCGCGGGAATCAGCTCCAGAATGCACATTTCCGCGGCGTCGCCGAGGCGTTTACCGAGGCGCATGATACGCGTGTAGCCGCTGTCGCGGTCCGCATACCTGGGCATAACCGTGCTGAAGAGCTCAGCCACCGTGTCCTTCTGCTTCAGCGTCGAGATGGCTTGGCGGCGGGCGTGCAGGGTGCCCGTCTTGGCCAGTGTGATCGTCTTCTCGGCCAGGCGGCGGATTTCCTTCGCCTTCTGGACCGTCGTGGTGATCCGGCCAGCCTTGAACAGGCTGCATACCGCATTCGCCAACAGAGAGCGCCGATGCTCAGACGTTCTGCCGATCTTGAACGTGTACTTCCGGTGCCGCATGCGCGTCAGTCCTCTTTGTACTGGGCGGCCAACTTCTGCTTCATGGCCTCCCTGATCTCATCCTTCAGGGTCATACTCAGGGAGAGGCCAAGATCACTGAGCTTGGCCTTGATTTCCTGGAGCGACTTCTTGCCGAAGTTACGGAACTTGAGCATCTCGCCCTCGTTCCTCTCAACCAGCTCGCCGAGCACGCGGATCTGGGCCGTGTTCAGGCAGTTGACGGCACGGACGGAGAGCTCCAGGACGTTGACACTCAGGCAGAGCTTGTCGAGCAGTTCCTGCTCCTCGGCGCTGGCCACATGGACCGGGACTTGCGGGATGGCGACATCCTGGGCCGAGCCGAAGACGCCAAGGTGCTCACGCAACAGGAAGGCAGCGCGCTTCAGTGCATCCTGCGGGCTGACGCGGCCATCGGTCCAGATCTCCAGCTCAAGGCGGTCATAGTCGGTACGCTGCCCGACGCGGCAGGCCTGCACGTCATAGCGGACGCGGTCGACGGGACTGAAGAGACAGTCAACGGGAATCACGCCGATGGGGTGATCCTCGCGCTTGTTTTCCTCAGCCGGACGCCAACCACGGCCCGTGCAAATTTCCAGTTCCATGCGCAGCGGCCGGTCCTCATCCAAGGTGCAGATCAGCAACTCGGGATTGAGAACGCAGGTAACCCCATCGCCACGCACCGCCGCCGCCGTCACCTCACCGGCCTTGTCGGCGTACAACTCGATGGTGCGCGGCAGGTCGCCGGCGCAGGTCAAACGCAGCTTCTTAAGGTTGAGGATGATCTCGGTAACGTCCTCGACGACACCGGGAATCGTGGAGAACTCGTGGGCCACGCCGTCGATCCTGACGGAGGCGATGGCCACGCCATCCATGGAGGATAGGAGCACTCGCCGCAAGGCGTTACCGATGGTGTGGGCAAAGCCGTTTTCCCACGGCTCGGCGACGAACTTCGCATAGCGCGCCGTGGCAGTGGCCGTATCGAGCTGCAACGCGCTCGGCAGAGCGAAACCTTCCAAACCAGGCATGTTCTTCTCCTCATTGTCGGCGACCGCCCAGATGCCACGCCACGCGGCGCAGCACGCGGACTGACTGTATTACCGTCGTCTCTGAGCGGGGCTCAGACGCGGCGCCGCTTGGGAGGCCGGCAGCCGTTGTGCGGGAGGGGAGTGACATCCTTCAGGAGAGTGATCTCCAGTCCCGCCGAGACAATGCCGCGCACCGCAGACTCGCGTCCGGCGCCGGGGCCCTTCAGGCGGACTTCGACTTCGCGCATGCCCAGCGACGCCGCGCGCCGGGCCGCTTCGGCCCCGATCTGCTGCGCCACATAGGCCGTGCTCTTGCGCGAGCCCTTGAAACCCAGGCGCCCAGCACTGCACCAGGCCACCGTGTTGCCATGCATGTCGGAGATGGCGACCTTGGTATTGTTGAAGGTGGCGTCGACGTGGGCTACGCCGCTGGGGATGTGGCGTTGGTTCTTGACCTTAACGCGCTTCGCCTCGGCCGCCGGCGACGGCTGGTCTCCAGTCGGCGCGAGCTGTTCCTTGGGCTGTTCCGGGGTAGGTGTTACGGCGATCTCGTCAGCCATGGACTGCTGCTCTCCTTAAAGAGATAACGGGGGCGTTACTCGTGGTCTCAAGGGGTCTCGGCCGAGGCCATCTTACGGGCCGAGCGGTCGCGAATGGCGCCGACGGTCTTCTTGGCGCCCTTGCGGGTACGGGCGTTGGTCTTGGTCCGCTGTCCACGGACGGGGAGCCCACGGCGATGACGCTGCCCGCGGTAGGAGCCGATGGCGATCAAGCGGCGGATATTCTGGGCCACCTGGCGCCGCAGGTCACCTTCAACGGTGTATTGGTCCTGCAGAATCTTGGCGATCGTACCGATGTCGTTCTCGGTCAATTCCGACGCGCGCTGGGCCGGATTAATGCGCGCCCGGGTGCAGATGTCGGTAGCGCGGGCCGGCCCGATGCCGTAGATGTACCGCAGGGAGACATCGACGCGCTTGTTGTTGGGGATGTCGACACCAAGAATTCTAGGCATGGTCCATCTTTCCTTGCCGTACTGCTGACCTTCAGCCTCGGCGGCCGCACAGCAGCGGCCTACCCGTCCCGCGGCGCCTGCCGCGAGGAGGCTTCAGCCCTGGCGCTGTTTGTGACGCAAGTTCTTGCAGATAATCCGGATGACGCCGCTACGCCGGACGACGCGGCAGCTGCTGCAGATACGTTTGACGCTGGCTCTGACTTTCATGAAGCGCTATCCGATCCTGTTCTCAGCTTGCTGACTGCACGCCGTCGCCGCGGCCACCGCTCTGCCACACCCGAACCCGTGGCAGCACACGGCATAGGCAAAACCCCAGCGCGGGGAGACAAACCGATACTATACCGAGGTATGAAACCCAGTCAAGGAAGAGCCCGCAGAAAAACGGCCGAAGCCCGGCCGGGTCCTTTCCCGGCAGGTCTACTTCTTACGGTACGTAATGCGACCCTTGGTGAGGTCATACGGCGAGACCTCAACCACGACGGTATCGCCGGGCAGGATACGGATGAAGTGCAGGCGCATCTTGCCGCTGATATGCGCCAGCACTTCGTGCCCGTTCTCGAGGGCAACGCGAAACATCGTATTGGGCAGCAGTTCTTTGACGACACCCTCAATGCGTACGCAATCCTTGCTCACGTTAGGATCTCCGGTTTATCTCGAGTGATTAACACCATGTGTTCAACATGCGCGGACCAGCCGCCGTCAGCCGTGCGGACAGTCCAGTGGTCCTGCCGGTCGATCTCAACGCGATGCGTCCCCGTATTCACCATCGGCTCAATGGCCAGCACCATCCCCGGAACCAGCCGCGCCCCGGTCGCGTGCTGCGCGAAGTTGGGCACCTCGGGCGGTTCGTGGAGTTCACGGCCACAGCCGTGTCCGACAAAATCACGCACGACCGCAAAGCCGTAGGATTTGACGACGGACTCCACGGCTGCAGAGATGTCATTAACATAGTTCCCGGAACACGCCTTTGCTATGCCGGCAAACAGCGCCTCCTCGGCGGCGCGCAGCAGCGTCGCGGACGGACCGCTCGGCGGCCCGCCAGCGCAGACGGTACGAGCGCAGTCGCCGATATAGCCGCGGAGGCGGACGCCGACGTCCATGCTGACGAGGTCACCCGGGGCGATAATGCGATCAGCGCGGCCGATGCCGTGGATGATCTCCTGGTTCAGGGAGATGCAGATGGTGCCCGGGAAACCGTGGTAACCGCGGAAGGCGCTCTCGCCACCGGCGGCGTGAATGAAGTCAGCCGCCTGGCGGTCGACCTCCAGGGTGGAGAGTCCGGGGCGCACGAACGCCGCCAGTTGCGCCAACACCGCCGCGGTCGCCTGCGCTGCCCGGCGGATGCCCTCGATGGCACGTTCGGAATGGATCACAACGGTCTGACGAGCCATAGCGGGCGGGATCTCCCTCGGTCGCGGCGGCGGCGCTAGGCCAGGTGCAGGGCGGCGCAGACCTGGCTGCGCACCTCGTGTTTATCCTGAGAAGCGTCGACGCGCAGGACCAGCCCACGCTGGTCGTAGAAGCGCACCAGGGGCTCAGTCTGTTGACCGTAGACGCGTAGGCGGGCGCGAGCCGTGGCCTCGGTATCGTCGCCGCGCTGCTCGAGGGCACCGCCGCACTTGTCGCACACGCCGTCCTGGCGTGGCGGTGTGAAGAGGACGTTAAAGACGGCCCGGCAGGCGCCGCAGACGCGCCGTGCGGTCAGGCGCTGCATGAGCAGTTCATCGCCGGCCTGCAGGAGCACCACGCGCTCCACCGCGGGCGCGCCCTGGCTGACCAGGCGGTCGAACGCCTCGGCCTGGGGCAGGGTCCGCGGGAAGCCGTCGAGCAGGCAACCGCGGCGCCGGACCTCGTCCTCCTGGAGTCGGGAGGCCATGATGGCGCAGATGGTTTCGTCGGGAACCAGGCCGCCGCTGTCCATGAAGCTCTGGGCACGCCGGCCGAGTTCGCTGCCGCGCCGGACCTCTTCGCGCAGGATGTCGCCGGTCGAAATATGGAGGAAGCCGAAATGCGCGCAGAGCATTTCCGCCAGCGTGCCCTTGCCGACACCGGGGGGACCGAGAAGGACGTAGATGGCCATGGTGTTCTCCAAGAGGGCCGGGCGCCCGGCTGCCGATATGAAGCTGGGGGCGCGGCGCCAAAAGAGCTTACCGTAACGGCGGGGGCCGCGGAGTCAAGGCTGCGGAGCGTCGGCGTGGGTTTAGCCTTGACAACCTGGTCGCGAGCCCCATATTTAGTTTCACGGTCGTGTGCCTGCCCGGCGCTGCCGGGCTTGCGGGCGCCGCCTCACGGATGTCGACATGTCACAGATTGAGACACCCCTCGGCCTATCGCTGCTGATGTGCGATACGATCATCGAGGACAAGAGTACGAGTAAGAAGACGCTGGTCGGCCTGTTCGACCGGGTGCACGCGCGGCGCTTTCCGTGCGTCCATCCTTTCATGTGCGTGTTCGTCTCGCTGACCGGCGCCCGCGGGCGCTTTCCCTGCGAGGTGGTCTGCCGGCATCAGGACGGCCACACCACGGGCTTCGCGGCGAAGGGCGAGGTGACCATGCGCGATCCGCGACAGGTGGTCGATCTGGTGTTTCGGCTCAGCGGGGTGACGTTTCCGAAGCCGGAGATGTATTGGTTGAACTTCGTCATCGACGACGTGCCCATTATGATGCGACCGCTGTTCGTCATCGACAGTGTCAAGGCGGGTAAGGAACGCCAGGCCGAGGACGGCGGCCCGAGCGACGCCGAGGACACGACTCCTAAGGAATAGGCGGCGCATGGGGTTGTACCGGTTCAAAGTCAGCGACGCCGCGGGGGCGGTTCGGGATCTTCTCATCGAGGGGGATTCGCAGACCGACGCCACCCGCCGGGTGCAGCGTCGGGGCTTGTTGCCGCTGGCGTTTCTGGGTGAGGGTGGGGGGGCGTCGGCGGGTCGCGAAGGGGGTTGGCGCAACCGTTTCGATGTGGTTGATTTCACGGATCGCCTGGTGCCGCTGCTGGAGGCGAACATCCCGCTGGAGCGGGCGCTGGCGATCGTCGGCGAAGGTGGCGACGACAGCTTCGCTACCCAGTTGGTGGGTGACTTGCGCCGCGGCCTGCATGAGGGGCGGCGGTTGTCCGAGCTCATCCGTGACCGTGGCCGCCTGTTCCCGCGGCTCTACGCCAGCATTGTGCAGGCGGGGGAGGAGGCGGGTGCGTTGCCTCAGGTCATGGGGCAGTTGCGCAGTTTTCTAGTGGAGAGCCGCGATCTGCGGGCCTTCATTGTTTCGGCCTCGATCTACCCACTGTTCATCATCTTTGCGGGTACGATTATGCTCGGGGTGGTGCTGGGCGTGATCGTGCCGCGTTTCGCCGGCGTTCTGGCGGCCACGGGTGCCGCCACGGCCTTGCCGACGCGGATTCTGCTGGGGCTATCGTCGCTGGCGAAGGGCTTCTGGTGGGTGATTCCGGTGTTGCTGGTGGCGGGTGTGGCGCTGTTGGTGCAGGTCAGGCGCGAGAGCAGCGCCACCCGTGCCGCCTTCGACCGCTGGGTGTTGAGCGCGCCGTTGACGGGTCGGTTGGTGCTCTACAGCAATCTGGCTCGCCTGGCCCGCACGATGTCGATCCTGATGCGCAGTGGCGTCCATCTGCTGGACACGGTCTCCATCGCCACGCGCGTGGTGCAGAACCAGACCCTGGCTCACTCCCTGGCCGGCCTGGCCGGCGAGTTGCGCCAAGGGCAGCGCCTGTCGGACGCCATGGCGCAGAGCCGCCACATCCCCACGATGATGCTGCGGATGGTGGCCGTCGGCGAGGAGACCGGGGCGGTGGATACCATGCTGGAGCGCGTCGCCGAGCGTTACGAGGCGGAACTCAAACGCCTGGTCAAACGCCTGCTGAGTGCCTTTGAGCCGTTGGTGATCATCGGCCTGGGGCTGATCGTCGGCGGCGTGGTGACCCTGATGTTCCTGGCGATCATGAATATGCAGAGCGCGGTCTAGCGTCGCGGGCGCCGGCGTCAGCGGGCGCTTGGCGCCACCGGCCCAAGGAGGCTTAGGAATGCAGGCTCTACGTGGATGCCGGCGCGGTCGTCGGCAAGGTTTCACACTGATCGAGATCATGATCGTGATCGTGATCATCGGCATGATCGCCGGCCTGGTCGGCCCGGCCCTCATCCAGAATCTGGTCAAGGCCAAACGCGAGACGGCCAAGACCCAGCTCACCCTGCTCAAGAACGCCTGCAAGGACTACTACCTCGACCTGTCCGAGTTCCCGCGTGACCTCGATGACCTGGTGACCAGTCCGGGCAACTCGAAGTGGGACGGACCGTACCTGGATCCGGCCAAGGTGCCCGTCGATCCCTGGGGACAGCCCTACCAGTACCAGCATCCGGGCCGGCACGGTGATGTTGATATCTACAGTTTCGGTGAAGACAAGGCCCAGGGCGGTGAAGGTAAGAATGCCGATATCACGAGTTGGGAGTAGGAGGATCGGCGCCGGATTCAGCGCGGGTTGTCGGCCGGCCGGCGGTGCTTGCCGCCGGCCGTTCACGCTGTTGGAGATGCTGATTGTCGTCGCCCTGCTGGCGATCGTCATGACCCTCGCCCTGCCGCGCATCGGGCATTTGCCCGCCCGGCTCCAGGCCGAGCGTTGCGTCAGTGCCGTGCAGGCGGTGCTGGACGAGACGGGGTTGCGGGCGCGGGCGACGGGGCGCCCGTTCCGTCTGCTGCTGGTCGCCGACGAGGTGTCGAGTCGCTTTACGGTCTCGGCGGCGGTCAGCGATCCGCTGGCGTTGCCCCTCAGCGCGGCGGCGGCGCCGCCGGTCTCCGAGCCCGAGCCCGCGGCGACCGTCTCCGAGAGTGCCATGGTGCCCGGCACCAGCGAGTACGTCTTGCCGGACGCGCTGAAATGGACGCCGGAGAGTCTGCAGGCGGGGACCGCCGTCGGCGACGACGGTCCGGCGCTCGTCTTCTATGGCAGCGGCGAGGCCGGCGGGCCGCCGCTGGAGTTCCACGTCGGCAAGCGCCTCTACCGCGTGGATGTCGACCGCCTCACCGGTCGCGCCGACATCCGGCTGGCCGAGGGGCCGTAGCCTTCGGGGTGGGGCGCCCGCGGTCGGTGGGTTACTGTATGGTTTACGGTTCGGGGTCAAGCCGGGCCGGTCGGGGCAGGGCGGGTGTGGGGTGCAAGGAGGCGGAGCCGTGGGGACTGGGCGAAGCGCGGGGGGTGGTTGGCTGCGGCCGGCAGCACGGCTGGCCGCTTGCGGCGTGTTGCTCGCGAGTTGGGCCGCCCGGTGTGCGGAGGTGGCGCCGGACCTGGACGGCGCGCAGTGGGTTTGGACTGAGCCGGGGGCCGCCGCGGGGGCGGCGGCCGGGCGGCACTGCTTCCGCACGACGTTCACGGCCGGCGGCGGCATCGGCGGCGACGCGGCTCAGGTCACGATCTCGGTGGATAACCTCTTCGAGCTCTCCATCAACGGCGTTCCCGTCTGTGCCAACACCGCCGAGATTGATGGTTGGCGACAGCCGCGGACAGCGATGGTGGGGCAGCTCCTGCGCGCGGGCACCAACGTATTGGCGGTGGCTGCGACCAACACCGCTCCCGGTGCGGCCGGGTTCATCCTGAAGCTGATAGCCCACGAGGCGGACGGCAGCGTGGTCGCGGTTACCACCGACGACCAGTGGCGTTGCGCCGATACCCCGGCCGCGGGTTGGGAAGGTGTCGAGTTCGACGACAGCGGCTGGGCGCCGGCCTTCACGCTCGGCCCGCTGGGCCTGACGCCGTGGGGAGACCTGGGTCTGCCGCCAGCGGCGACGGCCGGGCTGGACTTCAGCGGTGCGCAGTGGATCTGGACCAGCGAAGAGGGGGTGCCGTCGGGTGCCTTCCCGGCGGCGGTGCGCTACTTCCGCACGGCCTTCGAGGCGCCGGCCGCGCTGCGGGGTTGCCGCGCCGAGATCGCCATGTCCTGCGACAACGGCTTCACGCTCTATCTGAATGGTCGGCGGGTCGGCCGGGGCGGGGAGTGGAACGAGCCGGCGCGCTTCGATGTCAGTCGTCTCCTGATCCCCGGTCGGAACCAGGTGGCGATCATGGCGACCAACACGTTGCCCGGTCCGGCCGGCCTGATCGGGAAGATCCTGCTGACCCGTCCCGGCCTGCCGCCGTTGGTCCAGGCCAGTGCGGCCGACTGGAAGGCGATCGCCGACGTCCTGCCGGGCTGGGAGACCGCGGAGTGCGACGACCGCGCCTGGGGGCCGGCGCGCGTCATCGCTGCCTTCGGGAGCGGCCCGTGGGGTGAGGTCAAGCTGCCGCTCACGGCGCAGGCGCAATGGACCTTCCCGCGGGAACGCGACTTTGCGGACCCGGTGTATGCGGGCGGCGTCGTCTTTGTGCAGGGTGCGGTCATCTTCGGTTCGGCGGGCGAGAACTTCATCCAGAATATCGGCATGAGCCGGGCCTACACGGAGTTCGACACGCCCTCACCGGCGGCCCTCGGCAGTCGCCTCTATTGCCTGCGGCCGTTCCGTCCAGATGGGCAGTTGACGCTCTTGCACGACGCCGGCGCCGGACTGCTCGGTTCGCCGGCGGTAGGCTACGACGGCCAGACTCTCTACTTCACCATGGCGCCGGCCGGCGAGAGCTACTTCCACATCTACAGCATACAGGCCGATGGGACGGGGTTGCGGCAGGTCACCCAAGGGGCCTTCCATGACTTCGACCCGGCGGAGCTCCCGGACGGCCGGCTGGTCTTCGCCTCGACGCGCGTCGGTACTGCCGAGGAGTATCACGGGGTGGCGGCCTTCGCGCTCTTCACCTGCCAGCCGGACGGCTCCGCGATCCGGCCGCTGACCACGCATGTGGTCGGCGATCGCGAGCCGCGGGTCACCGCCGACGGCAGCCTGGTCTTCATCCGCTGCGACAACTTCCTGGAGCGGGGCAAGGTTGAGACGCACATTCACCGGACGCGGCAGGATGGGTCCTGCGGCGAGATCGTCATCGGGCCGGATCGCGAGCCGATCGTCTACGACCGGTCGACGGCGGGCGAGTCGAGTTCGAACTGGCTGCGGCTGTATGGCGCGGGCAGTCCGGCGGCGCTGCCCGACGGCCGCATCGCCGCGATCACCGAGCGCGGCCTGGTGGTCAGCCCGGGGCGTCGCGGCACAATCGTCGGCCGCTATGTGCCCTACGACATGTCGCCGCTGCCCGACGGCCGCCTGCTGTGCACGGCCCATGACCGCCTGCGCCTGTGCCTCCTCGATCTCGCGAAGGGGGCGGTCACCGAAGTCGTGCAGGCCGACGATCTGGCCCTGGCCAAGCCCGCCCCGGGCGCGCGCCGGCCGGGCCTGCTGCCCGAGGAGATCCACTCGGCGGTCTACCTGGCGGCGCGGCCGAAGCCGCCCGAGCGGCCGGCCCTCGCCGAGCCTAGCGCGACGGGGGGCAGTGCCCCCACGGGTTTCCTCTATTGCCAGAACGCGCTCAACACGCGCCACACCGCCGCCGACGTGGGCCGCATCCGCGCCGTGCGGGTGTACGAGGGGCGCCCGTTCACGCTCGTACCGACCAGCTCGATCTACGTGCACATTGGCACCGAAGGCCGCGAACTCGGGACCATCCCGTTGGCGGCGGACGGCTCCTTCTTCGCGGAGGTGCCGGCGGACCGCGCCCTCTCGCTGCAGGCGGTGGACGCCGAGGGCCGTCCGGTGATCAACGAACTGAGCTGGGTCTACGTGCGTCCTGGCGAGCGGCGCGCCTGCGTTGGCTGTCACGCCCCGACCGACAGCGCCCCACCGCGGGCCGCCGTCAAGGCTGCCTCGATGCCGCCCCTGCGCCTGTTGGGCGACGGGGAGGCGCACCGCTTCCGTGCCAACAACGCAGCCAATGGCGCGGTGCTGAACCAGCAGTTGGGTCGCTTCCGTGAAGTGGCCAGCATCAATCTGTACCGGCAGGCGGCCGCCGAGCGTCCCGGGGAGCCCTTGCCGGCGGGTCGGGCCGCCGCGGTGAGCCGTCTATGTCAGGCTGTGGAAGCCGGGCCGACGGCAGCGCGCCTGGCGGCCGTGCAGCAGCTCGCCATCTTCCGTGACCGCCAGGCCGTCCCCGCCTTGGTACTGGCGCTCGCAGACACCAGCATCGAAGTGCGCACGGCGGCCGGACTCGGGCTGGCGGCCTGTGGCGACCGGCGGGCGCTGGCGCCGCTGCTGGCGGTACTGGATGATGCGCATCCGGCGGTGGCCCAGGCCGCTCACGTGGCCCTGGAACACCTGACCTGTCGGCAGGTCGCCTTCGACGCCAGTGTCAGCGGCCCGACGCGCGGAACGGCGACCTGGCGGCAACTCCTGGCGCAGCCGGACTGGGAGGCGATCGAGGGCGACCTCGTCGCGGCGTTGGCCGGCACGGATCGGCTGGCAGAGTATGCGGCGATCGAGGCCCTGGGCCACATCGCTGGTCCGGCTGGTGCCGCGGCGTTGCGGGGGTACGTCAGCGCCCGTCCCGACGGCGAGTTGCGCCATCTCGAGGCGGCGCTGCGCGCGCTTGGCCATCTGCGCGAGAGCGCTGCGGTGTCCCTGCTCGAGGCCATGCTTCGGGATCACCTGGTGATGGGCGGGGAGGGCGCCGGCGGCCGTGAGTTCGGCTTTGCTCAGCGGCCGGTCTACCTGGCGGCGGCAGCGGCAGAAGCCCTGGGCTGGATCGGTACGCCGGATTGCGAGGCGGCCCTGCTCGCGGCCTGGCCGTACCTGCCCACTCTCGAAGACGGCAACCTGGCCTGTGGCGACCATCCCTGGCTGATGGGCAGCCATCCCCCGGTGATCCAGTACCGCGTCCTTGAAGCTCTGGACGCCATCGGCAGCCGCCAGGGCGTCGCGGCGGTACCCCTCATCCTGCGGGCGATCCCGATGGACAAGGACCGGGGCTTGCTCTACGAACGCGACAGCTACGAAACCCTGACGGCGCGCGTAGTGCAGCGCAGCGGTGCCAGCGGCGACATCGTCGAGACCTGCCTGGCCGTACTTGGGGATGTCGGCGCGCGGCGCCGGCAGGAGTGGGTGCCGGGAGTCACCGCCAGCCCGCACGCCGAGGCGCATATCCGGCCGCACAGCGCCGAGGCGCGTGCGGCGCAGGTCCTGGCTGTGGTCTGCCTGGACCCGGCCTATGCGGGACGCATCCGCGAACGCCTCGCCGATTACCTGCAGAAACCGCCGTCCGAGGCGCGCTCCTGGGTCTGCTTCATGCTCATCCGGGCTCTGGCTGCCCAGCGCGACCGGGAGGCGCTGGCACTGCTGACCGGTGTCCTCGCCAACGAACCTGACGAGACCGCGGCCGGGGTGAACCTACCGCCGTCACACTGGGTTCAGAAGGCACAGAAGCCCTTCTTCCGGGCCGCCGCCGCCTTTGCCTTGGGCGAGATCGGGGACGGCGCCGCGGCACCCGTGCTGTTCGCCGCGGTGCAGAACGCCAACAACGCCCCGGCCGTTCGGCACCAGGCCGCGGTGGCCCTCGGTCGGCTCGCCGATCCACGGCTGCTGCCGGAACTGGCGCGCCTGGCGGCCGCCGAGACCGACCAGGCCACGCGGCGGGCCCTGCTCGCCGCCTCCTCCCCGACCGTCGTCCCTGGCCCGTGAGCCGTGGGGCCGATAGCTGCGTCAAGCCGCAGGCACTCCAAAGCTTGGCCAGAGGGCCGGCGCGGTCAGGTACTGAGTCTCGGCAGGGACGAGACTCCTTGGACTGCGGCGGCTGGACGCCGCTTTCGAGCGGGCCCGGCGCGCCCAAGGTACCTCAGCGTAACGCCCCCCGCCTCAGACGTCCTGGGTACTGAACAGGCCCATGGCCAGGGTCAGGAAACCCACCGTGTAGGCGGCGGTCCAGCCCGCGTCCACCGCCATGGTCTGCCACGGGATCGTCGGCAGCAGCGCGTAGCGCCAGAAAGGCAGGTAGCGGGTGGGCATGAAGGGATGGATGGAGGAGAGCAGCGGGATGCCGCTGACGATGTAGCTGCAGAAGTAGACCGTCGAGGTTAGCACCGCCGCGGCGGTGAAATGCCGCGTAATCAGCGAGAACATGAGGGCCATGGCGACCACGCTCATGAGCATCGGCCAGGCCAGAATGTAGGACCAGAGCATCCGTGCCAGGGCCGTCTCCTGCGGGTGGATGATGATGCCGGCACGCTCGAGCATGTACATCGGGCCGGGGATGATGACGTCGCCGGCCGGGGCGAACATCAGGGCCGAGACCCCGTAGCTGACGGTGAAGAGGCAGGCCAGCATCAGCAGGCTGTAGAAGGAGAGCGCGGCGAACTTCGCCAGGACGATCTGCCAGCGGTTTACCGGCCGGCACAACAGCAGCCGCATGTGCCCCATCTCAATCTCGCCAGCCAGCAGGTGGCAGCCGATGATGGACAGGATCACGGGGAAGAGCATGAACACGCACGGCGCCAGGATGGTCTGGGTGTAGACATAGGCGTTCATGAACTCGCTGACCAGCCGGCCGTTGGCCTCGCGCAGCGGCTTCTGCCCAGCGTGGTGGTTGCGCATCCAGAAGGCCAGCGCGAAGAGCACGTTCATCATCCCGATCGCGCCAAAGGCGACCAGGCTGCGGCGCTGGGCCATGAGCTTGCGCAGCTCAAAACGCATCAATGCGAACATCGCTGTCTCCGCTGTGGGTCAGCCGCAGAAACACCTCTTCGAGCGTCTCGCGGCGTGTCTGCACGCGCAGCACATCGGCGCCGCTTTGGACCAGGTGTCGGACCCGGCCCGGGATGTCGACCGGATCGCGGTAGACGAGGGTGGTCGCGTCGTCGTGGTCGAGCGCGGGGCAGGCCGTGGCCGCCGGCTCGCGGCTGAGGGCCTCGATCAGGGCCGCGGGGCCGCGCACGTCGATCTCGACGCGGACACTGTGGGTTCGCACCTCGTCGATGCTGGTCTGCACCAGACAGCGGCCCTTGTGGATGATCGCAACGCGGTCGCAGACGTGTTCGATCTCGGTCAGCAGATGGCTGGAGATGAGCACGGACATGCGCCGTTCGAGCGCGAGCTGCCGGATCAGGCGCCGCATGCCAGCGATGCCGTGCGGATCGAGGCCGTTGGTGGGTTCGTCGAGGATCAGCAGGCGCGTGTCCGGCAGCAGCGCCTGGGCGATCCCCAGACGCTGCTTCATGCCGTAAGAGTACGTCCCCACCTTGGCCCGCGCCGCCTCGCGCAGGCCGACGGCCTGCAGGCTGTCCAGCAGGTGCGCTTCGGGCAGCGCCCGCGTCAGCCCCACCAGGCGGCTCAGGTTCTCGAGTCCGGAGAGGTACTCCATGAAGACGGGGGCCTCGACGACGGCACCGACATGACGCAAGACCTGGCGTCGGTGGGTGAACAGGTCCAGGCCAAAGACCGAGATGCTACCCGCTTTCGGCAGGCCGAGGCCGAGGATCATGCGGATCAGAGTCGTCTTGCCGGCGCCGTTGGGCCCGAGCAGGCCGAAAACCTCACCCTCGCGCACCTCGATGTCGACCCCCGCGAGGGCGGCACGGCCCCGGTACAGCTTGGTGAGGCCGTGGCAGACCAGGACCGGCTCAGGGCTCATGGATGAGGATCTCCAGGGACGAGGAGACGCGCCCGTCTGGGTAGAGGTAGTTGCGCCGGCCGTTGCCGTGGAAGGCCTCCGCGTCGCCAAGCAGGGGCGCTTGGATCTCCATGCCGACCACGCGCAGCGCCGCCCGGTCAATGAGTTTGCCGTTGAGAAAGGTGTTCCATTCGTAGCTCGTGCCGAACTCAGGGTAGAGTGCGGTAGCGGTGTCGGTGTCACCCGGACAGCGGAAGACGGCGCTGTCACGCACCGGGGCACCCAGTGCGTCGCGCAACGCGGGCCAGGCAAAGAGGGGTTCGGGCCCCAGGCGCCCGGCCACGGGCAGGTGGTCGCGGTAGTCGGCCACGTAGCTCATGATCGCGATGCCGATCTGATGCACGTTGCTCAGGCAAGCCGCCTCTCTGGCCCGCCCCCGGGCCGTGCTCAGCGCGGGCAGCAGCAGACCCGCCAGCACCGCCACGACGGCCATCACGGTCAGCAGTTCGATCAGGGTGAAATCGTGCCGGCGGCCAAGCGACATGCTCAGCGCCTCCCTGCCAGGCGCTCGAGCTGCACCAGCCACTCCTGCAGCAGGGGGTCCAGTTCGGCGCGTTCCCGCGCGGTTAGTTCCTCACGGTAGAAGCCCATCACCTGCTTCACCATCTCCCGCGTTTGCGGGTCCTGCAGACGCTGTCGGATGTGGGCTTGCTCGGTACTGGAGAGTCGCTCGCGTTGCCGGCGCATCTCCAGGACGGCCTGGCGGATGCGCTCCTCGCGTTCGGCGGGGGTCAGGCCGGTGGTCTCGGCGCGCATCTCATCGAGACGCGCTGCGGCCACGTTCCGGAAGATCCGCGTGCGCGTCTCCGGGGGAAAGGTCTCCCACTGCCGGCGCAGTTGCTCGCGCTGGTCGACGGTGAGGTCCTGCGGTCGGCTGGCCAGAACGGAATCGGCGAACTCGGTCTCGGGGGTAGGCGCTGGGCTGGGCCGCAAGGCTGGGATCGCCACCAGCGTCGCCACCGCCACCACGCCCAGCGCGACGGCAATGCGGCGGCGGTACCGTGTCTTGGTCAGACTGTCCACGCACGTGATCCTTGGCTCCGAGCTCGACTTCCTCTGATCGTACCCATATTGTATGCGGCGGCGGGTCGGTCCGCCATACGGAACCCCAATCTTTGCCGTTGCGGCGGCGTGCTCCGCAGTCGGATCCATGGTAACCAGCGAACTCGTTGACCGGGCCGAGCAGGGCGATCCTGCGGCCCTGGAGCAGCTCGATGCGTCGGGGCTGCTTCTGGGGCCCGCGGAGACGCTGACGGAATACGCCGAACGGCTGCGCTGCCTGCGCCGCAATATCGAGCAGATGGAAGACGAGTTGCGGCGCGATGGCGCCTTCACCGTCGAGGGGCTGACGGTGCAGCGCGCCGGGCGCATTCCCCCCGCGGTGTTCACCGAAGCGCTGGCCGAAACCGAGCGTCTCTACGGCTTCCGCCTGGACTGGGTTCCCGGGTTCTTCATCAACCCGCGTTACAGCCTGCTCTTTGGCGGCTGTGCGTTCTATTTCTACCCGGATTTCTTTGCGTTGTTCATCATCCGGCGCGCCTTCGCCACGCGTACGCGCTGGCTGATCTACGACCGCCGCGAGTTGCTGGCCCACGAACTCTGCCATGTGGCCCGGATCGCCTTCGGCAGTCGGCAGTTCGAGGAGATGTTCGCCTACCAGACCGCCAGCAGCGCCTTCCGGCGTCTGAGCGGCAGCATCTTCCGGGGGCAGGCCGAGGCCTTCTGGCTGGTGGGGAGCACCCTCGGACTGCTGACCGCGCAGATGGTGCAGACGCTGGCGCTGCCGTGGGTACCGGTGTGGCCTTTCTGGTGCCTGACCGGTGGCGTACTGGCCTGGCTGGTGGGGCACCTGACCGTCCTGCGGCGCGTTTGGCGGCACGCACTTGAGCACGCCGAGTGGCTGGCGCCGGGGCGCGCTCGCGCCCTGCTCTTCCGCTGTACTGACGCGGAGGTCGCCGCCCTGAGTCGCCTGGACACGGTCGCCGCCGCCCAGGCCTGGTTTGAGCAGTGCTGCCAGGAGCATGCGCGTTGGCGCGTGACGCGGGCGCGTTGCCAGGCCCCGGCGGCGCTCCCATAGCCACCCCTGCGCCGCCCGTCGTCCCGATGCCAGGGTCGCTGTTTCCCCATTGACAACGCCCCCGACGTGGCGCATGTTATTAAGTTGGATATGTGCTGAACAGGCACTGGCCAGAGGCAAGCTGCAGGGTACCTCGGTGAACTCTGCGGTGTAGCCGGCCGGCATGTGTCCTTTGCTGAGGAGCCTTCGAGCATGAAGACGGAAACCCTGCTGCAGCGTGGTCGGGCAGCGCTCGTGGTCGCGGTGGCCATGGTCTGCTGCGCCGGTGCTTGGGCGGTACCGGCGACGATCCAGTACCAAGGGTACCTCGCCGATGCTGCCGGCACGCCCGTAACGGGTGTGTTGCGGGTGGTTTTCCGCTTGTACGACAGCGCCGATCCGGAGTTGGCGCCCGTGGCTCTGTGGGAGGAGATACATGACGACGTGCCGATCACGGCCGGCAAGTTCGCCACGCCGCTCGGTGCCGTGAACTCGTTTGCTGCCGCGGGGGTGAGCTTTGACGAGCCGCTGTTCCTCGAACTCGAGGTCAGTTCGGAGAAGCTGTTGCCGCGCCTGGCGTTGCAGTCTGTTCCTTACGCGCTGAAGGCCGCCGGGGTGATGGCGGGCGGGATCACTGCGCCCATGCTGGCCGACGGCGCGGTGCAGCCTGGGAAAGTCCACGTGTCGCTGGCCGGTAACGGATTGGCCGTCAGCGCGGCCGGCACGCTGCAGGTGGCCACGGGCGGGATCACCGCCGAGTTGCTGGGCGATGGCAGCGTCGCCGATCGGCATGTTTCCCCCACGGCGGCCATTTCGCCGGCGAAGATCGCCGGTACCGCTGTGACCCTGGCGGCGACACAGACGCTCACCAACAAGACCTTCGATGCGGACCTCAACCGCCTCCTGAATGTCGATCTCACCGCGTTTCGCGCTGGCGTCGTCCTTGCCGAGCTGACCACGCCGGTGAAAGCGGACCCCGGTGCCGACGACCACCTGGCCACCGCCGCCGCCATCGTCCAGTTCGTCGAGGCCGGCCTGGCTGGCCAAGACAGCCTGGGCGAGCTGAACGATACCGCGCTGAGCGGGGTGTCGGCAGCCCAGATCCTGGTGGCCGATGGCACCGGGCAGTGGGTGAACCGGCTCATCAGCGGCGATGTGGCCATGAACGCCCTGGGCAGTGTCACCATTCAGTCTGACGCCGTCAGTCTGGGCGCGGACACCACGGGGCTCTACGTGGCCACGTTGGATGCCGGTCCCGGCCTCAGCGGCGGTGGCGCGGCCGAGGGCCTGGCAGCGACTCTGTCGGTGAACGTCGATGGCGCGACGCTTCAGATCAGCGGCGACGCCCTGAAGGTGGGCGTTATCGGCGGCGCGAATGTCGCCGCCGACGCCATCGCCACGGCGCACCTTCAGGACGGCGCTGTGACCAACGGCAAACTGCTCAACGACAGCCTGACCCTGACCCCCGGCACGGCGCTGACGGGCGGGGGCAGCGTGGCCTTGGGCGGCAGCGTGACCCTGGGCGTGGCCGCGGGCGGCATCGGTGCCGTCCAATTGGCCGATAACGCGGTGGATAGCAACGCCATCCAGGACGGCGCCGTGACCAACGGCAAGCTGGCCAACGACAGCCTGACCCTGACCCCCGGCACGGCGCTGACGGGCGGGGGCAGCGTGGCCTTGGGCGGCAGCGTGACCCTGGGC
>CAILUI010000461.1 GCA_903837355.1 uncultured Victivallales bacterium | reverse complement strand
TGTTTCAAGATCGCGGATCCCACTACGGGTGAACGCGTGAGAACGTGAAGGCGCGGATTCGTGGCAGACGGCCGGCACACGCGCCGTAACCCTCACGCAATCACGCAATCACGCAATCACGCAATCACGCTCTCACGCTTTCACCGTGCCGGTGACCAACACCGATGGTCGTTGGGAGAACGGAACCGCCCTGGTGCCGCGGCGCGACGGGTCGCGAATCTGGCGCCACTGCGCTATGGTAGCCGTCAGCGCGACCGCGGCGCGGACGCGAACCTGGGCCGCCAGAGTCGGAGGAGCGCCTCGCGAAGACACACGCACCCAGACTGGTGTACCTCGCTTTGGCTGCCGGCGGCCTGCTGGGCTCGGCCTGTCTTCTCATCGTGTGCTTCCTCCCGCTGTCAGTCCCCGGCGCCGGGCCACCCATGGCCACCCTGGCTCTGGCGCTGACAGCCGTGGTCCTGCCGCGGCGGCTGACGTCGGCGCAGATGGAGGCCTATGGCGCCGCCGCGTTGTGCGCGGTGCTGATGTTGGTCGGCGGTCGCTGGTTCTACCTGCTCCAGCGCGACAGTCTGCGGCTGGACGCCGAGGCGCAGTTGGACGCCATCGCGCGCCTGAAGGTAGCACAGGTCGCCGACTGGCGTCGGGAGCGTCTGGCGGACGCCGTCCTGGTGCGTGGGACTCCCTATGCTGCCCGTCGCGCCCTCGATGCCATCGCCAGCCCGCAGGTGTCGACTACTCGTTATATGTTCACCAGTTGGCTGAAGCCCTTGTTGGCCAAGGGGCCCTACCGCCAGGCTCTCGTACTGGATGCGGATCTGACGATCCGGTTGGCGTATCCTGAGAGCGCCACGGTCGTGCTGGACGCCGCCGAACGCGAGGCGGGAGCACTGGCCCTGCGCACGCGCGAGGTCGCCGTGGCCGACCTGCATCGCCACGGCGAGGACGGCGCCGTCCACCTGAGCTTCCTGGTCCCGCTGGTGGCACGCCGCGAGGGCGACCGCGAGAGTGTCCCCGCCGCGGGGCGCGAGACCGCGACCGACCGCGGCGCCGGCGTGCTGGTCCTGCAGTGCGACGCGCGCGACTACCTCTTCCCGCTGCTGCAGTCCTGGCCTCTGCCCAGCGGCAGCGCGGAGACGTTGCTGATCCGGCGCGATGCCGATACGGCCCTGGTCCTCAACGATCTGCGCTTCCGGCCCAACGCCGCCCTCTCCCTACGCGTCCCCCTGGCCCGGAAAGACTCGCCGGCGGCCATGGCCGTACTGGGTCAGCAAGGCGTCGTACGCAGCCTCGATTACCGCGGCGTGGAGGTGCTGGCCATGATGAAAGGCGTCCCTGACTCCCCGTGGTCCATGGAGGTTAAACTGGATACGGCCGAAGCCCTGGCGGCGTGGCGTTCCCGCTCCCGGTTGATCCTGCTGCTCATCGTCGGGCTCGTCCTCCTGACCGCGCTCGCCGCGCTGATGGTCTGGCAGCAGAGCGAGAAGGTCCATTACCGGGCCCGCTTCGAAGCGGAGACCATCCGGCGGCAGAACGAAGAGCGTCACCTGGCGGAGAAGGACGTCCTCCTGAAGGAGATCTACCACCGCGTCAAGAACAACTTGCAGGTGGTTGCCAGCCTGCTGAATCTGCAAGCGGCCCGCACGCGCCAGCCCGAGGCTGTGGCGGCGCTGCAGGATACGCGCAATCGCGTCCACTCGATGGCGTTGCTGCATCAGGTGCTCTACCGTTCGCCGAGTCTGGCCCGCATCAGCTTCCCGGTCTATGTGCAGGAACTCTGCGTGCATCTGCTGCGCGCGCACGGCGCCGCCGCGGGCCGGGTGACACTGCGGCAGCAAGTCATGCACGTCAGTCTGGCGCTGGAGCATGCCGTCCCCTGTGGCCTCATCATCAACGAGTTGGTGTCCAATGCGCTCAAGCACGGTGTCGTCAAGGGGCGGGGCGCCTGCATCACCATCGACCTGCAACCAACCGGCGATGGCCAGTTCGTCCTGCGGGTGCGGGACGACGGCGCCGGTCTGCCGCTCGACCTGGACCCGGCTACGACCGGCACCCTGGGTCTGCAACTGGTCACGAGTCTGGCTGGGCAACTGGGCGGCAAACTGGTCATCGAGCGCCCCGCAACCGGCGGGGCCGCCTTAGCGGTGGTCTTCCCCGTTCCCGTCGAGGCCGTCATCGAGGAGGAAGCATGAGCCCGCACCGCATTCTGGTGGTGGAGGACGAGTCCATCGTGGCCCTGGACCTGACGGACCGACTGGTCAGTCTGGGGTACCAGGTGGCCGGCCGTGCCGCCAGCGCGGAACAGGCCGTGGCCAGCACCCGCGAGCAGCGGCCCGCCCTGGTCCTGATGGATATCCACCTGCAGGGCGAGGTGGATGGAATCGCCGCCGCCCAGGAAATCCGCACTCGCTTCCATGTGCCGGTGGTCTTCCTGACCGCCTATGCGGAGGATGGGACCCTGGACCGCGCCAAACTGGCGGAACCCTTCGGCTACATCCTCAAGCCCTTCGAGGACCGTGAACTGAAGTCAACGATCGAGGTCGCGCTCTACAAGCACCGGGCCGAGGAGGAGATCCGCCGCCTGAACCGGCTCTATGCGACGCTTAGCGCGGTCAGTCAGACGGTTGTACGTTGCCGTTCGCGGCAGCAGTTGCTGGAGAGGATCTGCCGCATCGCGGTCGAGGTCGGTCAGTTCCGGGCGGCCTGGGTCGGCTGGCGGGCCTCGGCGGGCGCGCCCCTGACGGTCGCGGCCTGGCACGCCGCGGAGCCCGGACTCGCGGCCTTGCCGGGGTGTACCCAGGAGTGCGGGCTTGCGGCCGAGGCGTTCCGCACGGGGCACACGGCGGTCGCCACCGAGGCCCAGCAGGATGAGCGCAGCGTCTGCTGTCACGCCGCCCTGCGCCAGTTCGGTATCGGGGCCTGCGCCGCGCTGCCCCTGCGCTTTCGCGACCGCGCCTGCGGTATGCTCTGTGTGGGCTCGGTGGAACCTGACTTCTTCAATCCGGAGGAGGTCGCCCTGCTGGAAGGGGTGGCCCTCGACATCTCCTTCGCCCTGGACCGGATCGATGACGAGGAGCAGCGCCGCTTGGCGGAGGCCGAACGTGATCGGCTGCAGGCACACTTGCGCCAGGCGCAGAAGATGGAGGCAGTCGGACGGCTTGCCGGCGGGGTGGCCCACGACTTCAACAATCTGCTGACGGGCATCATGCACTACGTCGAGCTGTGTCAGGACGTGATCCCGTCCGAGCATCCGGCCCGCCCCCACCTCAACGAGATCGCGACCGAGGCGCAGCGCTCGGCCGACCTTACTCGCCAGTTGCTGGCTTTCGCCCGCAGGCAGACGATTATGCCGGTCGTGCTGAACCTGAACGATACCGTGGTGGGCACGCTGAAACTGCTGCGGGGATTGATCGGCGAGGATATCGACCTGATCTGGAATCCTGGGGTTGACCTGTGGCCCGTCAAGATGGACCGCAGCCAACTGGACCAGATCCTGGTCAACCTCAGTACGAATGCCCGCGATGCCATCGCCGGGGTCGGCAGGATCGCCATCGGCACGGCGAATTTGAGCGTGGCGGCGGGCGCTGGCGAGCATGCCGTGGCCGCTCCCGGTGAGTACGTCCTGCTCAGCGTTGCTGACAATGGCAGCGGTATGTCGCAGGATGTCCTCGAGCACGTGTTCGAGCCCTTCTTCAGCACCAAAGGCGTCGGTCAGGGAACCGGGATGGGCCTGGCCACCGTGTATGGCATCGTCGAGCAGAACGGCGGTTACATCGGCGTTTGCAGCGAGCCGGGTGCCGGCACGATCTTCAGGATCTACCTGCCTCGGACAGCGCCCGGGCCGAAGCCGCAGCGCCTTCCCGAAGAGCCGGTCGGTCGGCCGGGAGGATCGGAGACCGTCTTGCTGGTGGAGGACGAGAAGTCGTTGCGGGTGACCTGCGGCAAGTTCCTCGAAGCCCTCGGCTACACGGTCCTGACGGCCGCAACGCCGGCGATCGCCTTGGCCCTGGCCGAGCAACACCCGGGCGCCATCCATCTCCTGCTGACCGATGTCATCATGCCGGGAATGACCGGCCCGCAGTTGGCCAGGAGGCTGCTGGCAGATCGACCGGCCCTGCGCTGCCTGTTCATGTCCGGATACACCGCCGATGCCATTGCCCAGCGCGGCGTCCTCGACGACGGCGTGCAGTTCATGCAGAAGCCGTTCTCGCGTGATGTCCTGGCCCACCGGGTCCGCGCGGCCCTGGCGGCCCCCAGATAGGCCCGCGCCGCCGCGCCGCATCCCCTCCCATGGAGGGCGGGTCTTGCGCCGCGCCGCGTCCCCTCCCATGGAGGGCGAAGCTCCCCAGGCGCGCCCGCGCCGCCGCGCCGCGTCCCCTCCCATGGAGGGCGGGTCTTGCGCCGCGCCGCATCCCCTCCCATGGAGGGCGGGTCTTGCGCCGCGCCGCGT
>CAILUI010000460.1 GCA_903837355.1 uncultured Victivallales bacterium | reverse complement strand
TGAGCGCGTGAGAACGTGAGAGCGTGGATTCGTGGCAGACGGCCGGCACACGCGCCGTAACCCTCACGCAATCACGCTCTCACGCTTTCACCGTGCCGGTGACCAACACCGATGGTCGTTGGGAAAACGGAACAGCCCTGCGTAGCGGGGGAACCGAGCGAAAGGCGTGACCGGGGATGGCAAGGCGCGCGGGGCGTGCCATCTTCCAGACCGGACCACGCGCGGCACCGTCCGGGCCCTGGCCCGCCGCGCCGGCCACGAGGAGGATCTCCATGCGCAGCCTTGCCCGAGGGTGTCTCATGCTCACTGGCGCCGCCGCTCTCTGGACAGCGGCCGGACTGACGGCCGCTGAGCCCTTGACGCTGCACGTCTCCCCCGCGGGCAACGACGCCTGGTCCGGCCTCCTGGCCGAACCGGAACCCGACGGCGGGACCGCAGGCCCTCTGGCCACCCTCGCGGGAGCTCGCGACGCCATCCGCAAGCTCCGGGCAACGGGGGCACCGGAGCGGCCCATCGAGGTCCGCATCCGCGGCGGCGTGTACCGACCCGCAGCAGCGCTCGTCTTCGAGCCGCAGGACTCGGGCAGCGCGTCCTGCCCTGTGGCCTATGTCGCCTATCCGGGCGAGACCCCCATTTTCAGCGGCGGCGTACCGGTCGGCGGCTTCACGCCCTGGCAAGGGCAGGTGCTCCGTACCGACCTGCCGCCAGACCTGGTCGGGCCGGACGGCTTCCGTTCGCTCTTCGTGGGCGGCGAGCGCCAGATCCGGGCGCGCTATCCGAACGTCGACCCGGCCGAGCCCTGCCGCAAGGGCTTCCTCTACGTCCGCCCGGACTGCTTCGGCGAGGCGGTCGGGGCGGCCCACAATGCCGGCGATTGGCTGGAGTGGGACCTCGCCGTGCCCGCGACGGGTACCTACGCGGTCTGGGCGCTCTACGCTCACGGCATGAAGGACCTAGGCCGCGACGACATGGCCGGGCAAACCAGCTTCAGCGTCGACGGGGGAGCCAGGACGGTCCTCACGAACCTGCCCGACAGCGGCGGCTGGCAGCAGTTCACCTGGGCCCGGACGGCCGCGCTGGACCTGCAGGCGGGCAGGCGCTCCCTGCGCTGGACCAACGACCTGGGCGGCGGACTCAACCTCGACGCCTGGGTCCTGACCGACGACCCGGACTGGCGCCCAACCTCGTGGCGCCTGCCGCCGGTCGCCCCCGGCCGGCAGCAGATCGTCATCCAAGGCGAGGACTACAAGGCAGCGCACGGACTGCAGATCGCCCGCGGCAGCGGCCTGGCCGTCGCCAACAGCAAGACCGAGTTCCCCTTCGCCAGCGGCCAGATCAAGCCCTCCTGGGCCAACGCGCCCGACGCGGAAGTGCACCTCTGGCCCTCCTCGCCAGCCTCCTGTCGCGCCTTTAACGAGATCGTGAAGCTGGAACGGATCGATGCGGGCGCAGGGCTGATCGTGGTCAGCGGCAAGGAGGCCGCGGTCGAGATCTGCAGCGGCGATCGCTACTTCCTCGAGAACCTGCTCGAGGAACTGGACAGTCCCGGCGAGTGGTATCTGGATCGCCAGACCCGCAGCCTCTACCTGTGGCCATTGGCGCCGTTGACGGCGGCGACGCCGGTCATCGCCCCGCGTCTGACCCGCCTGATCGAGTTCCGCGGCGAACCGGGCCGACCCGTCCAGCATCTCCGGCTCTCCGGCCTGACCGTGCAGGAGACCGACTACACGCCCGATGATGGCTTCGTGGCCTACGGGCGCAGTACCGACGGCGTCATCACCCTGCGCGATACCGACAACATCACCATCGAGCGCTGCCGGCTGCTGAACCTCGGCAAGGCCGCACTGCACAGCACCCGGGGCAGCAACACACGCCTCGTCGGCAACACCATCAGCCACGGCGCCGCGGGCGGCATCTACGTCGACGAGTCGCCGGGCGGCACCGTCATCTCAGACAACCACATCCACCACCTGGGCGCCGTCTACAAGCACGTGGCCGGCATCTCCACCGGCGAACAGGTCCACGGCGCCCTGATCGCCCATAACCTCGTCCATGACATCACCCGCTGGGGGATCAGCGTCGCCCACACCACCAGCACCCACAACATCGTCGAGTACAACCACCTGCACCACCTGAACACCGAGACTTACGACACCGGTGGCCTGGAGGTCACCCAGCAGAGCCGCAACCACAACACGTACAGCGTTCTCCGCTACAATCTGATCCATGACACCGGCGGCTTCTCGTCCATGATGGGCCGCGACCTGTGGAACTCCTGGGGCATCTACCTGGACTCCTTCGCCGGTGGCTTCACGGTCCATCATAACGTGGTCTATGGGGCGCAGGATGGCGGGTTGATGATCCAGGGGGGCAAAGACAATAAGGTCTTCAACAACCTCTTCGTCGACAATGGGCCGCGCCGGCAGATCTTCATCGCGAACTTCGCCACCAACTCCAGCGGCACCGAGTTCCACCGCAACATCGTCGCCTTCACCACCCCGGAGTCGGTAGCGGTCTACACCGGCGGCAAGATGCCCGCGAGCGTAACGACCTGGGATCACAACCTGTACTGGTTGGCTGGCGGCGAGCTGCGCTTCTACGTGCCGGGGACGGAGCCCTATGCCGAGTGGTTCCGCAGCTTTGATTTCTGGCGGGGGCTGGGCTTCGACCGGGAGAGCCTGGTTGCCGACCCGCAGTTCGTCGATGCCGCCAAGCACGACTACCGGCTGGCCGCCACCTCCCCTGCCCTGACGCTGGGATTCGAGCCGATCGACCTCAGTACCGTGGGCCCGCGCCGCCAGTACACGAACCGTTGAACGACCCATGGCCCATGACGAGTTGCGGGCCTCGCGGTTCGCGTGTCGGTATCTCCGGCGCCAGCCGGGGGCGGGGGCTGGAGGGCGAATCCTGCTGGCCAGCAGGACCTGCTTGCAGGCGGTGAGCCGTGCCCTTGTCCCGAGTTCCGGCCGGCGGCTCAGCGGCGCGTGCGCGCCTGGGAAGCTTTGCCCTCCAGAAGAAGGCGGCTCAGCGGGGCAACCCGCCGTCCGCGGGACCCGGGAGCTTCGCCAGTAACCTGGACCCACACCGCGCGGCCTGGCAGGCCGTGCTATATTCTGCTCGTCAAAGGAGACCCACCGATGCCAGATGCCGAGAAGAGCAAGAGCTGCACCTGTGGCCGCGATCACCAGGGGCACCTCTGCGTGCTGCACAGCAAGGGCCTGCACAGCGAGATCGCCCACCTCACCGACAAGCCAACCGTGGTCTGCTTCAACTGCGGACGCAAGGCCAACCGCGAAACGAACGTCTGCAACCCGATGCCGCTCGAGGAGAAGTAGGCGGAGGCCGCGGAACCTGGCACTTGCCGGCGCGGAGGCCTGCAGGGCCGGCATCCCTTAGCCCAGGCCACCGCGGAACCTGGCGCTTGCCGGCGCGGAGGCCTGCAGGGCCGGCATCCCTTAGCCCAGGCCACCGGCCTGGGTGAAGGTGGAGCAATGCTGCGGCCTGAAGGGTCGCGTTAGCCCCCGTGTACCTAGCTCGCCCCTTCAGCACCAAGCGGGCGCAGTGCCGCCCGATCATGTCAGAGCGAAACATCGGATCGCCGCTGGAGCGCGAGCGTCCGCGGGTGCCCTGCACCCCGCGAGCTCTTGTTTCACAGGAGCGCTACGAACGATGGGGGCACCCAACCCAGCCCGCTGGGCTGTGCTGAAGGACTGCCGCACCTTTGGCGCTGGTCCCTGCATCCCGCCAGACATAGCTTCAGGAAGGCGTCAAGGTCGCCGCTGACTTGCCGGACGGCTCCCGCGGTAGCATGTTCTGTCAGTCCCTCACGCCGGCGCCGCGCCGCGGGGAAGTCACTCGGAGAGAGGGAATGCGTACGATGAACTCGATGAGAACAGCTCGCGCGAGGCGCTGGTCACAGCGCTGTTTTTGGCTAGCGGCCGGGCTCAGCGCCGCCCTCTGCCTGGGAGATCTGACCGTGGACGAGTTCAGCGATGTCGCGGCCTGGCGTCCAAATCTCGACGGCGGCAATCCACCGCAGATCGCGCTGGCGCCTGACGGCGTCAGCGGCTCCTGCCTGCGCCTGCAGTACCGTGACGCGGAACCGCGCTGGGGCAATGTGACCCGTGCGGTCGCCCTGCCACCCGAGGCCACCGGGCTGAGCTTCATGGTCCGGGTGCTCGCCGCGACGCCGGAGGCGGTCCTGCACGTCTGGCTGTTCGAAGCCGATGGCGACGCCTACCTGGTGCGGGTGCAGCCAGAGGGGAAGGAACTGCACGCGCTCGGGGCGGGCTGGCACCGCGCCACGGTGCCGTTCGCGGCGCTCAACTACCAGCCACGCGGCGACCAGAAGCGCGCTTTCCTGACCATCAACCGGCTGCTGCTGGGCTGCAACTACGGCGACCTGGACATTGCGCTGGACGACCTGCAGTGGGTGCTGCAGCCGCAGGGCGCCGTCGCGCTGCCGCGCAGCACGCCGCTGGCGACGCCAGAGCGCGGCCCGGCCGGCGCGGTGGCCATCCTGGCCGAGCCGACCTTCCCGACGCGGCCGTCGCAGGCCCAGCCCGAGCGCCTCGCCGGGCTCTTGCGTCAGGCTGGCTTCGGGGTGACGCTGCTGCGCGCCGGCGATGTCTGCGACCCGGCGGTGCTGCGCCGGTCAGCGCTGGACGTGCTGCTGGTGCCCTGCGCCCCCCTCTACCCGCGCGAGGGTCGAGACGCCCTCCTGGCTTTCCTGCGCGAGGGCGGCGCCTTCGTCTCGCTGGGCGGCTACGCCTTCGACCACCTCGTGGTCCCCGCCGCCGACGGCTGGCAGGCCGTGGATCCGGCGGTGACCGCCGCCGAGATGGACGCGCGTAAGCAGCCCACCACCGCCATCAACACCCGCACCGGCAAACCGGGCGACACCATGGGGCTGAATCCCGAGCAACTCGGCGTCTTCGATCCCTCCTACGAACTGCGCCGAACGGCGGCTCTGCGCGCCGCCCCGGGACAGCATATCCTGGCCGCCGACTGGCGGTCCGAGACCCCAGTGCAAGGCTTCGCCGCGATCGCCATGACCGGCAGCAACAGCCCCGTGTTCCCCGACGTCTACGGCCGCTGGCTGCCCCTGGTCCAGGCCGTCGATCGCTACGGGCGCGAGCGCGGACCGGTCCTGGCCCTGGTGCAGAACTACGCCGGCCCCTATGCCCATGCCGGCTGGGCCTTCTGCGGGGTCAGCGACCAGGACCTGTTCGATGGCCGCTTCCCGGAGCTCGACCGGGCCCTGGTCGAGGCCACCCGGCGGCTGGCGGCGCCCGCCTTCCTGCACTCGCTGCGTACCGGCCTGGCGTGCTACCGCCAAGGCGAAGAGGTCGCTGTCACCGTCCACAGCCGGCTGCCGGCCGGGACCACGGCCACGGTGCGCCTCGAGGTCGACGGCACCCGTATCGGTGAACTGGCCGCGACGGCGGGCGACCAGGCCCTGACGACCACCTGGAAACCCGCGGCCTTCGTCGGCAACCTCTGCCGCGTCCGGGCCGTCCTCGAGGTCGGCGGCAAACCCGTCGACGAAATGACGACCGCCTTCGCCGTCTGGGACGAGGCCGTGCTGCGCGCTGGCCCGGCCGTGACCCAGCGCGGCAACCTCTTCGAGTACCGCGGTGTGCCGACCTTCCTCTGCGGCGCCAACCAGACCGGCATGATGTGGTACTCGGGCAACGAGGACGCGCTGGTCTGGCAACGCGATCTCGAGCAGATGAACGACTACGGACTGAACCTCCTGCGCGTTCTGCACTTCTCGCCCTTCGCCAAGGAGGGACAGGCGGCCCAGAGCGCCCGGAACCCCCTCGACCTGCGCCAGCAGCCACTCGGCACACAGCGCCAGACCGACGCCATGGTCCAGCTCGCCCAACAGCACGGCGTCGCACTTTTCCTGACCCTGCACGACTGGATGCCGGTGGAGCTCAACGACGAGGAACTCGAGGCGCAGCGCCAGTGGGCTGCCTTCTGGGCTGGACGTTACCGCGATGTCCCCGGGATCTTCTATGACATCCAGAATGAGCCCGGCGTCAGCGTCCCGGACAACGCCGGGACCCGCCTCCTGGCGGAAGCCTGGCTGACGACACGCTACGGCAGCGTGGAGAAGGCGAAGGCGGCCTGGGGCTGCCCTACCGACCAGCCGCTGCCGCTGACCTCCGGCCGCGATGCCGGCTGGGACAGCCTGCAGGCACGTGACCTGGATCGCTTCCGCGCCGAGTTGTTCGTCCGCTGGACCGCTGCCAACCGCGCCGGCGTCCGGGACGGTGATGCCGACGCCCTGGTGACGGTCGGGCACCTGCAGACCCAGACCGCCGCGGACAAGCTCGTCGGCGCCACCGGCCTAGACTTCACCAACACTCACTTCTACGGCTCGGTAGGCGAGTACCGTGCCATCCTCAAGCTCATCGACCGGCGCTTCGAGGACAAGAGCTTCTCACTGGGTGAGTTCGGCGCTCGCGAAGCCCACGATGCGCGGGTCAACGGCCAGACCGGCGACCCCGCCGACCGCTCGGTGCCGTACTACCTGGCCGTCGGCCACTACGCCCTCGGCATGGGCGCCGCCTTCGTCGCCTGCTGGGACTGGAAGGACTTCCGCGACTGCGTCTTCCCCTGGGGCGTCACCCACGCGGACCTGGTCGGCAAGCCGGTGCTGGAGGCCTATCGCAACCTGGCCCTGCTCTTCCGTGCGGCCGTCCCGCGCTACGAACCGCCAGCGGTGTATCTGCTGATCCCGGACAGCCATCGCTTCGGCCCGAAGACCGAGGAGATCCATGCCGCCCTGGCCCGCGCCACGAACTGGCTGATGGGCTGCAACGTGCCCTTCGGCGTCATCAACGAGGAGGCCCTCGAGCGCTTGCCGGCCACCTGCCGGGCGCTGCTCTGGCCGATCCCCTACTGCCCGACTGACGCCAGCTTCGCCCGCGTCCGCCAGTTCGTTGAGGCCGGCGGCGCGCTCCTGCTGACCGGTGACGTGCGCTTCAACGACGACCGTAAGCCCACCCGCGCCGGCCGCCTGCAGGAGCTCGGGCTGAGTGCCGCCGCCCCGCCCCAGCCGCCCTGGCCGATCACGGCTACACTCCCCCGCGAGGGGGTCACGGCTGCCTGCGGCAAGGGTACCGTGACTTGGGTGCCCTTCCCGCTCGAACTGGATGGCAGCGCCGCCGGCGGCGCCGTCTACCGCGAGTTCCTGGACCGCACCGGCAGCGCCCGGCTGCACCTCGACCCCGACGACGGTTCGGTGCACGCCTTCGCGGTGCCCCTGCAGGAAGGTCACGCCCTGGTGCTCTACAACGACACCGCGGCCCGACGCACGGTGACGGTAGCCGGCTCTGCCGTGGCTGGGAAGATCGAGATCGACCTCGCTGGCCACAGCACCGGCTTCGTCCTGGCCAAGGGCAACCGCATCGTGGCGGCTGAGGCCCAAGGTCGCCTGACGGTCGACGGGCGGCTCGTCCTGCAGACCCAAGGCCACCAGGCGACGCTGGCGCTGGACGGGGCCGACCTGGCCGCCAGCAACGCCGTGCTGGTGCTGCCCTTCGGCCCCGGCAGCGTCGCGCTACCCGGCGCCGCACGGACCGCGCCGACCGTGGAGATCGGCGAGTTCCGCGGCGGGCGCTGGCAGACGCTGAACCGTGCCACCCCAGCCCCGGCCGCGGCCGGGACGCAGGTGGTGATTGACGACAGCGCCCCCTTCGACCTGCGGCTGGTGGCCGGCCCGAAGGAACTGGCCGAGGCGCGCCGAGCCGTCGAACGCCTGCTCAGCCGGGCGCCGTAGTCGGACCACGCCGCGAGCATCGGTAGCGGAACCGAAGATCCTGCACAGACAGGTTTGACCCCAGTCAGCGAAGAACAGGCAAGGAGAGCCACCATGGCGGACGGAACAAACGGCGTGACCCGGCGGGATTTCCTGGCGAAAACAGCGACCGTGGTGGCGGCGGCCAGCGTCATGTCCCGCTACGCTCGCGGGCAGGACGAGCTGCCCGCCAACGAGAAGCTGAACCTGGCCGGTATCGGCGTCGGCGGCATGGGCTTCCACGACCTCCGCAACCTCGCCGGCCTGGGGCACAACATCGTCGCCCTCTGCGATGTCGACCGGGCCCATGCCGCCAAGGCCCTCGCGGAGTTCCCGAAGGCCAAGGTCTATAGCGACTTCCGGGTGATGTTCGAGCAGCAGAAAGATATCGACGGTGTGGTCGTGGCCACGCCGGACCATCTGCACGCGGTCGTGGCGATCACCGCCATGAAGCATGGCAAGCATGTCTACGGCGAGAAGCCGCTGGCGCATTCTGTCTACGAGACGCGCGAGATGGCCCGCATCGCCCGCGAAACGAAGCTGGCGACGCAGATGGGTAACCAGGGCCAGGCCTCCGAAGAGGCCCGCGTCACCATCGAGATGATCCAGTCCGGCGCCATCGGGACGGTGACCGAGGTACATGCCTGGTCCAACCGCACGCCCGACATCTCGCGGCGCGGCATCGCCCGCCCCAGCGACACGCCGCCGGTGCCGGACTCGCTGAACTGGGATCTGTGGCTGGGCCCCTCGCCGGTACGTCCCTACAACCCCATCTACCTGCCCTTCCATTGGCGCGGCTGGTGGGACTTCGGGACGGGCGTCCTGGGCGACATCGGCTGCCACCAACTCTCGACGATCTTCAAGTGCCTGAAGCTGGGCCACCCGGAGTCCGTGGAAGCCTGCTCGACGAACTGGCAGCAGGGCCCGGAGATCGCGAACGAGACCGCACCCCTGGCCTCCACCGTGCGCTTCCGCTTCGCCGCCAGTGCCGACCACGGGCCGTTGCAGATCACCTGGTACGACGGCGGCATGCAGCCCACGCGCCCGACGGAACTCGAGCCGCGCCGGCCCTTCGGCGTCGATGACGGCATCCTTTACGTCGGCGATAAAGGCAAGATGCTGGGGCATCGCCTCATCCCCGAAACCCGTATGGCCGAATACGGCAAGCCGGAACGCAAGCTGCCGCGCTCGCCGGGCCATTACCAGGAGTGGATCGCGGCCTGCAAGGGCGGCCCGCCGGCCGGCGCGAACTTCGTCGACCATGCCGCCCACCTGGCCGAGGTCATCCTGCTCGGCAACGTGGCCATCCGCATGAACGGCAAGCTCGCCTGGGACGGCGAGGCGGGGCGCTTCACCGACTGCGACGAGGCCAACGCCCTGCTGAATCCGCCCTACCGCAAAGGGTGGGTGCTGTAGACGCAAACGGTCTCAGCGGATCTTCAGGCTGCTGGCGTCGTAGGTGATGCCGAGGGCGGGGATGTCGACGGCCTTGCGGGAGCCTTCGCGGCGAACGCTGCCGCCGATCCAGGCGGTGTAGCCGGCGCCGCGGGCAGCCTGCAGACACGCCTCGGCGGCGGCGGCAGGAACGTAGGCGGTGAAGCCGACGCCCATGTTGAAGGTCCCATAGGCTTCGTGCGTGTCCAGGCCCGCCGCCGCGATGATCGTAGCGAAGACCGGCTGTGGCGGCGGCACAACGTCGACGCGGTAGACGAAGGGCGCTTCGAGCCGCATCAGCTTGCGCCAGCCATGGCCGGTCATGTGGGCGGTGTAGTGCAGGGGGATGCCGGCCTGCTGGCAGGCAGCCACGAAACGCACATAGATCACCGACGGATCGAGCAGCGCCTCGGCGTAGGTGCGGCCGTCGGCGATGGGGGTCAGATAGCCCTGGGGCAAGCGTTCGGCCAAGGCTCGGCAGAGGGTCAGGCCGTTGGTCTGCACCCCGGAACTGGCCAGAAAGACCATCACGTCGCCGTCCTCGACGTTACCCACGATGCGCTGGCTCTTGGGTGCAATGCGCCCGAACGCCGAACCGCCGAGGACCACGGTGCCTGGGGTGATCATCCCCTTCAGCGTCTGCGTCTCGCCGCCACTCCAGACCGCCCCCGAAAGCCGACAGCCTTCGGCGAAGCCTGCCGCCAGGTCACGGGCCCGAGTCGCGTCGGCCAGGTACTCACTGTCGCCCACGGCGGCATACATGGCGATGGCAATCGGCAGCGCCCCCACGGCGCAGAGGTCGTTGGCGATGGTGGCCACATCGTCGATGGCCACCTGCTGGTAGAGGCTCCTGCCGGTGAGCGCGTAAAGCGCATCGGCCACCAGGATCTTGGTGCCGAGAGCCTCCTCAACGTGCGCGTAGTAGGCGTCGGGCGCCTCCAGCACGTAGGCGCTCTCACCGCGAATGCCGGCAGGTTCGGTCAGGCCATGCCTGGCCAGGCTGCCGACCGTCGTCCCGGCAGCCGCCTGACAGGCCCGCTTGAAGGTGTCCAGCACATCGTAGTTGACGCCGGCACTCTGATAGGTCAGTTTGGACATCTCACCCGCACTCCAGCACAGGCAGGTCGAACCGCCACCCCGCCTCTCCCAACCCACACCCCTCATCGCCAACATCGTCCCGGACGATAGCACGCCTTCGCCGGCTTGCGAGCCGCACCACAAGGGCCGTCAGGGCTGCCTGAAGCCCCCCCCCGCGGTACATGCGCGGCGCGTACTGGCACAGACACCGCCAGCCTGCCTCACGGGAGCTCTGTTGGAGCAGCCCTGGGAGCTTGACAAATGGAGGTATTACCTGCAGAATATTACTATGAAAGTGACCACCAAAGGACAAGTCACGATACCGATCCGCATCCGCGACTACCTTGGTATCGTGCCCCATACCGATGTGGACTTCCAGGTCCATGAGGGCCAGGTGGTACTCGTCAAGCCCACGCCGAACGGGCAGCGCGGCCAGGGGCCGTTTGCCGAGATGCGTGGCATCGTCAAAGGCACGCTGACCACGGACCAGTGGCTGAAGGCAACCCGGGGTGAGTGATGGCAGTCAGGCCTGCCCGTCCTGACCCGTGATACGGCGCGGTTCCGCACCTACTTCCCGTCTGTCCGGCTGATCTGTCCCGAGGCCTGAGGGCGAGAGCAGGCAGGAGGCCTGGCTGGCCGGGTTCGTGCCGGCACCGCGAACTGCAGCAGAGGAATGAGCGGCAGCGGACCTCAAGGCTGGCGGCGACCCTCGAGCTCGCCCCAGCGCGCGTAGAGGGCCTGCACCGCGGCGCGAGCGGCTTCGAGCTGGCCGATCAGCGCCCCGGCCTGGGGGCCGTGCTTCTGGTAGAAGTCTGGTTGCGAGAAGAGGGTCTCGAGGCGGGACACCTCGGCCTCCGCGGCCTCGATGGCACCCTCCATGCCCTCCAGCTCCCGTTGCTCTTTCCAGGAAAGGCCGGTGCGTGGCTTCTTCGGCAGGGCGGACGGGGCGGCAGCCTCGGCGCGCGCCGCGCTCTCGGCGGCGGCGGTCAGGATGGCCGCGCGCTTCTCCCGGTAATAGTCGAAATCGCCAGGCTGGAAGACGACGCCACCGGGCTCAAAGGCGAGGATGCCGGTGCAGACGCGGTTGAGGAAGAAGCGATCGTGGCTGACCAAAATGACGCACCCCGCGAACCTGGCCAGGGCGGTCTCCAGGACCTGCAGCGTCGAGAGGTCGAGGTCGTTGGTGGGTTCGTCGAGCACGAGGACGTTGCCGCCGTCCTTGAGAATTTTGGCCATCAGCAGACGGCTGCGCTCGCCGCCGGAGAGCTGGCTGACCTGGGTCAGGATACGGTCATCGGTGAACAGGAAGCGGCGCAGGTAGGTCCAGACGGTGACCCGTTCCGTCCCGATCTGCACGTGCTCCTTGCCGTCGGCAATCTCCTGAATGACCGTGCGCTCGTTGTTGAGGTGCAGGCGGTGCTGGTCGATCAGGTTGAAGCGCACATTGGCGCTGACGCGCACACTCCCCGCCGTCGGCGGCACCTCCCCGAGCAGCACGCGCAGCAGCGTCGTCTTGCCGCAGCCGTTGCGGCCGATGACGCCGATGCGGTCACCGGGTTTGATGACCAAGTCCAGGCCGCGACAGAGTTCGCGCCCGCCCATGGCGAAAGCGAGGTCCACACAGTCGATGGCGCGATCACCGAGGCCCTCCGCCGGCGGGATGACGAGGTCCACATCGCGCTCGCGGTCGGGAGGGATGCGGTTGGCGATGTCGTAGTAGCGGTCGACGCGGCTCTGCGACTTCACGGTGCGGCCCTTGGGGCCGCGGCGGATCCAGTCGATCTCATTGCGCAGGAAAGCCTGCCGTTTGGACTCCATGACCTCGGCCTGCTCCTCGCGCTCCGCCTTGTCGACGAGGTAGTCGGTGTAGTTGCCTTCGTACCACTCGAGCTTGCCGTTGGCGAGATCGAGAATGCGCGTGGAGATGCGGTCGAGGAAGGTCCGGTCGTGAGTGATGACGAGGCAGCCGCCCGCGAAACGCAGCAGCCACTCTTCGAGCCACTCGATGGACTCGGTATCGAGGTGGTTGGTGGGCTCGTCGAGCAACAGCAGATCGGGCTGACCGATGAGGGCGCGACAGAGCGCGGTGCGCCGCCGCTCACCTCCCGAGAGTGTGCCGGCGAGGCGCTCGATGGGGGGAGCCTCCAGATGCTCCATGAGCTTGGCGCGACGCACGTCGAGGTCCCAGCCGCCGAGGGCCTGGATGCGGTGCTCCAGGGTGTGGCTCTCGGCCGAGTCGTGCGGCAAGGCCTCGAAACGCCGGATGAGATCCAGCACGTCACTCACCCCGGCAAAGATGTTGTCGCCCACGCTGGCCTCAAGATCGAGCGTGGATTGCTGCGGCAGGTAGCCGATGCGCAGATCGCGCCGCCGCTGCACCTCGCCGCGATCAGGGGCATCGACGCCGGCCAGCAGTCGCATCAACGTTGACTTGCCGCAGCCGTTACGGCCCAGCAGACCGACGCGCTCGGCGGCGTGGATGGCCAAGGTGGCCTGGTCCAAAATGACTTGCAGTCCGATGCGGACCTCGAGGTCGCGGCCCTGCAGCAGAACAGGAAGGGGTTGGGGATCCATAGTGTGGGAGTAACGTAAGCCCGCGCCGCGGCAATGAAAGCGGTTCCGGACGTCTCGTGATAACCGGTCGCTGGCTGGGGGGTGATGAGCGCCCGGCCGACCGTAGCGTCGCCTGCCCTCAGGCGTCCCTTATCGGCCGAGCGCGATGCATGAGGGCACGCGTCAGTACTGGCACCCCCCACCCAGTGACCGGGTACCCTCTCGTGTTCAGGAGTGCAGGGCGGCCAGCACGTCGGGCCAGTGCCGGTCCAGCCATTCCAGGGGTGCCGCCAGATTGCCCAGTGCAAAGCGCCGGCGCTCGGCCTCGGGCACCTTGGCCATGCCCTCCACGCGCACCGAAAGCCAGCGCGCCGCAAGGGCCAGCGGCAGGCAGGCCAGTTCGTCCGGCCTGAGCGGGGCGCATTCATCGTAGCTGCGCAGCCAGCGGGCGCAGCGCGGCACACTGAGTTGAGCCGCCTCGGTCAGCGACCAGATATCGGCCGCGACCAAGGGGGTACGACGCTCGCCGGCGATGAAGAACATGCCGTCGGCGAGATCCCGTAGCCGCGGTGCCCAACGGGCCCAGTCGAAGTCAAAGATACCGCTGACCTGGCCCTCGAGGAAGAGCAGGTTGGCCAGGGTGAAATCGCCATGCGTGACAGTCTGCGGCAGGTGCGAATAGACCGTCGCGCCGAAGTGGCGGCGGAGCCGTTCGAGCCAGACCTGGGCGAGAGCCAGTGCCGGCGCCTCGCTGGCCGTGCCAGCGGCCGCAGCCAGGCCGGCGTAGACCCGTTGCAGGAGTGCGGGATCCTCCATGCGCTGGGAGGTCTGCTCAAGGCCGAGGGTGCGGTACTGCGCCACCGGCGGCAGGGCGTGGGCGAGCGGAAAGCTGGCCGCGGCGGCATGGAAGGCAGCCAGGGCGCGGGCGGCCGCGGCGATCTCTGCCAACCCCGCGGCCGCCAGGGGGGCACCGGGCACGATGGCGTAGAGCTCAAGCGCCCGCTCCCCGACCCGCGTGGTGGTACTGCCTTCCCGGGTTGCCAGCGGCGCCGCGGTCGGGATGCCGGCCGCCAGCAGATGCCGGCGCAGCGCATGGTCGTAAGCGATCAGTTCGGCAGCCGAGGTGCGGCTACCGCGAGTGCGCAGCAGGTACTCACCGGAAGCCGTCGTGAGGCGCCAGGTCCGGGCGGCGGTGCCGGCATGGTGGACCGCCGTACGCAGCGGCCCGAGGTCATAGGCCTGCAGCGCGCTCGCGATCAACTCGGCATCGCCAGCACTGACCATGGTGTCATGCCTCTCCGGGTGTGCCCCGCGGGCAGCCTCGGGCGAAGCGGGACCGATCAGCCCTGGCAGGCAGATACCGGCGGTTCATAGCCCGAGCTCCCTGAAGATCGGATGCACGTCCTTCTCCATCCCGAGGCGCAACGACTCCTTTGCCTCGGCGACGGCTTCGCTCCGTTTGCCCTGTTTCAGCAAGGCCTGGGCGAGATCGGCACGGTACAGCGGATCCTCCGGCTGCAGCACGACGGCCTGGCGGAACGCGGCCACCGCGGCCGGCCACTTCGCCTGCTGCATACAGGCCTCCCCGAGGTTCATCCAGGCATCGTCCGCCGTCGGGTTGAGCAGGATCGACGCCCGTAGTTCGACTTCCGCGGCGGCGTACTTCGCGGCAGCGAGGAGTTCGACGGCCTTGGCCAGGCGCTCCGCAGCCTGGTCCCGGTCGGCGGCCCTGACGCCTACGGTCGCGGCGGCTCCGACGACGGGCGCCCGCCCGCCCGACCCCGGGGGCGCCGTGACGGCGGCACCGGGGGCGCCTGCAGCGATCAGCACGGTCAGCGGCACCGTGCTTTCCCCATAGCGCCCTTGGCGCACGCGGAACAACAGCGTGACCGTGCCAGGACGGGCATCGCCACGGACGCTGATCGAAAACCCCTGCAGGCTCTCCCCCTCCGGGGTTCCCCGCACGAGGTCGCCAGGGGGACGCGAGAAGGAGGGAGGGTAGACGTCGACGCCTTCCGGAGTCCGACCGTTGGCGTCTGCCTGGGGTATCTCGATCTCCACCCGGTCGGCAACATCGCCGCGCCAGCCCCTGACGTAGAGGACGACCTGGCGCTGTGCCGCGCCGGGTTTGAGGCGGAGGACGTTGGGCTCGACCCGTGCCTGCAGGTCACCCGTGGCCGTCGTCGGCTGCGTCGGCCGTCCTTCCGGCAGCAGGGGCGTGTCGCGACGGCGAACCGCGACCTGCAGGCGCAGGAGGGTCTCGCCAACCCCCTTCTGCCGCACCACCACGTCGATCAGGCTGATACCGGCAGGGGCATCGGACGTGGCGCGGAACGTCTGCCCGAACGGCAGCCAGCCGGGCTGGTCCAGCACCTCCACCGGCCACTTGTCGTTGGGGTGGGACTGGGTCGTTCCCGGATCCACCAGAATACCCCCGGGCAGCGCTCCCTTCGCGGCCATCTGCGGGAAGACAACCTCGATCGGTTCCCGCAGAGTGCTGTCGGCCCCGCGCACAAAGATGGCATCGGCGGCGGACAGCCCACCGGCATTCAGATCCAGCGACGGCGACTCCAGCCGGGCCTCCAGATCCCCGCTTTGGGCGTAGGAAACCGGCGCCCCGTCGACCCCGGTGGCGGGGCTGGCGGCATCGCCGCGCGGCAGCACACGGATCATGAGCCGCAACGGCACCTCGCCGTGGTCGCGCTGGCGCACGGTGATGGGCAGGCCGTAGGTGCCGTAGGCAACCCCCAGATTGGCGCCCACGTTCAGCCCCCAGGGCACGGACCCCTGGTTGTCCTTCCACATGTCGCCGGTCTCGCGCGAGCCGCTGCCCTCCACCTTCAGATAGGGGTTCAGCACCAGCGTGCCCCGCGCGTCGGTGGTGTCGTAGAGGACCTCGACCGGCGCCGCATTGGGCTTCACGCCGCGAATCCGGATATCGGTCCGGGCGTAGAGGCCACTGCGGGGCGTGGTCTCGACGGTCTCCGGCTCCAGCCAGGCCTCCAGCGGCGGCGCTTCGTCCTCAGCTTCCAGGGTCTGAGGCGGCTGGTCGGGATCCGCCGGGGGGGTGTCGGCGGGAACCGCCTCGCCTTCCTTGATTGGCCGGTACCGGTACAGTGCGAAGGCGCCGAAGCCGCCGATGTAGCAAGCCACAACCGGCGGGTCGTCGGCTCGGCCTTCCTGGACGGTGAAGGTATAGGTCCGGTTGTCGCTTGCCACCCACTGCCGCCCCTCTTGCCCCTCGAGGATGAAGCTGCCCGCGCTGGTCCCGGTCCCTTCGCCGCCGTCGATGATCTCAAACCCCGTGTGCGGCGTGGCCGTCATCTCCAACGGCCCCGACACCTTGATGCCGCAGCCGGCATTGTAGATGGCGGGTTCCTTGTTGGGCTGTTCGCGCTGCTGGACGGCGGTGGAGCTGATGCTCATCTGGAACGTATCGCCGGGTTTCAAGGTTGCCGGCGGCGCCCCGCCGACCTTGAAGGTGAAGGTCGCGCCGGACCACGGTGGCGGCACGTCGTGCATCATGCCCACGGCGGAGCGGCTGACGTTGGTGAACGTGCCCAGGTGCAACTGCTTGTCGGTCAGCTTGTCGGGGTCGTCTTCCACCGTGTCGAGGATGTACAGCGGGGCGACGGCCGGCGCGGGCACCGTGGTGGGGGCGGCTGGGGCCGGATCCCCCTCGACGCGGATCGTCTCGGTTTGTGTCAACGGCGCGAACCCCGGGCCGGTCACCTCGGCGTCCACCTCGCGGTCGCCGACGGTCCACGCCGTGCCATACCAACGCTTCACCACCCGCAGCTTTCCGCCGCTGCCGTGGGCGACCGTAACCTTGCCGGTCCTGGTGATGCTGGCTGGCTTCTGGCCAGCGGGGGCCGTGGTCTGCCGCAAGGTGGAGCGGATCTGGAAGTCGGTCGTCTGCTTGGGATCGCCGGTCAGCCCCTCGATGTCAAGGGTCAGGCGTATCCAGAACGGCTGGCCGACCCGCACCGTGTTGCCACCCTCGATCTCAAGCCTGGCGGCCAGTTTCTTCTCGGCAGGCAGAATCTCGACGACCACGCGGTCGTAGGCCTCGAAGGTGATGCCGTAGTCCTCGGGACGGTGCCAGCCCACCCGCACGCTCACGCGATAGTGGCCACGACCCGGAGGGGGAATGAGCGGCCCGCTCGCGTACGTGCCGAGGAGGACGCCAGCGCGGCCTTGAGCCTCGAGCATCACGTCGCGCGGACCCACCGCCGTGATGGGCTCGATGAGTTCCCGCAGCATGGGATCCACCCGAGCCGACTCCGGCGCCGCGGCCTGTACCGCTTCGTCGGTCCAGACAAAGCGGCCCTTTACTTGCACGAACAGTCTGGCTCCGACGAGTTCCGCACCCTGGATATCCACCCGGCACGTCAGCGGCAAGGGCTCCCCTTCGCGAACACTCGCCAGATCAGACTGCAGACTAGCCGTGATCCTGGGAGCAGGGTCGCCTGCTGGCGCCGCCTGCGCCCGCGCCACAGACGGGGACACCAGCCCCCCCAGCCAAACCGCCGCCACTATCAGGTACACGGAGGTCACTCTGTCCATCGCTCGTCCTCCTTTCCTATACGAGTGCCATGGCCGCAGCACAACGTCGTTGGGCAGGTGGGTCGCAACCCTACAGAATGGGCGTCAGCGGCGCGCCGACGGCCTTGTAGATTCGCGTCAGGATCTCCTTCTGGGTGAGCCACCCCTCGGTGCCGGGGAACGAGCCGGCTTCGCGGTAGTTCTGGTAGAAGGCCGGGGCATCGGGCGGGACCTCGGCCGCACCGGGCCGCAGTGCAAAGCTGCTGGTGTTCTGGATCGGCCAGAGGTCGACCGGACTTAGCGACTGGACGATGCCGCCCAGCAGACCGTTCACGACCTCAAGGTGCAGCGGCATGGCGCGACGGGCGATCACCCAACTATTCTGGGCCTGCATGTCGCGCTCGATCTCGCTGCGCAGTTCGGTCGCAAAGGCCGCGTCCTCCACCAGCAGCCCGGCTTCCGTGTTGAGGCGCTCCGAGCGCGGATCGAGGTTGTACGAGCCGACAAACGCGATCCGGCTATCGACCACCAGCGACTTGGCGTGCATGCATAGAAACGGCAACCGCGCCGGGGCCCCGCCGCCGACCCGAAGCCGCGCCAGTCGCTCCATCTCGGGGTACTGGGGAAACAGGATGAGCAGTGAGGCCGGTTGAGGTTTGAACTCATGCACTTGCAGCCTGAGATCCTGGACGTAGCGGTTACGCAGTCGGTAGTTCGCCGAATAGGCAAGGAGATTGTCGGTCGAGGCAAAGCTGTTGGTGGAGATGCGGATGCGCAGTCCCGGGTGCCGCTCCTGCAGGTCGTGGAGGAGTTCCCGCGCCGGCGCGCTCAACACCAGGTACGGCGTCTGCATCACCACAGAGGCCTCCGCCCGCTCGAGCGTCTGCCGAAGCTCGCGCGTAATCCGGGCTGTGCTCGAGAAGAAGCCACTCGACTTGCCCGGCACGTCCGCGATGAAGCTGACCTTGGATACTGGCCGCAGTCGGGCCGCGAACCGCGCCGTGATCACCGCCGCCGCGTCGGCCTCCCGGTCCAGTGCCCCGAAAAATGGCCCGAAGTCGTAGTCGGCCCGCTGCTCGTAGCGCCGAAACCCGCCCCGAGCGATGACCGCCTCGACATCGGACAACTCCCGGCTCGGCACCGACTGACGGTAGGTCCAGAACTGCTCAAAGGACTCGGCCGCGGCATGGGCAACCGGCCCGACCGCCAGTACATCGCGGTCGCGGAAGTTCATGCCGGTGGAATGATCATAATAGGTATTCTCGATGTTCCTGCCGCCGGTGATCAGGACTGCATCGTCAAACAGCATCAGCTTGTTGTGCATGCGCTGGTTGACGCCGTGGAACGAGCGCACGCTGGCCAGCAGCGTGTGCAGGACGGACGGTTTCAGCCGCGACAGGGCCGGGCGGTAGTGCTTCACCTCCAGGTTGGGGTGCGCCGTCGCCAGGAACGCCATCGTCTCGGGGTCCTGCATCGACACCATCTGGTCGGCGATGATGCGGACTTTGACGCCGCGCCGCGCCGCCTCGATGAGTTCATAGATCAGCAGTCGCCCGCACTCGTCGTTCGTCCAGATGAACGTCTGCACGGCAATCGAGGTCTGCGCGTTGCGGATGAGGTGGACCCGGAGCAGGAGGGCGTCATAGCCGCCGCTGACGATCGCCAGGCGGTTGCCGGAGGTGCGATCCTGCGGCGGCGCCGTGCCGAACGCGGCCGCGACACTGGGGCCCAAGGGGGAGTCGGCGTAGGGCGCGGCGGCCGCACGGGCCACCGCCGCGCTGAGCACGACAAACCACGCCGCCCGCGGCAGCCACTGGCGACCCGGCCGGTATATGCCGCCGGTTAGCACACCAGATCTCCTTGGCGGATGGCGGCTCTGCGGGGGGTGGCCCCCACGTCCATCACAGCACACGGAACGGAGCCGTCCCTGAGGGCAACTCCGCCGCCGTCACTTCGCGGGCGTGATCCGCATGTTCCTGTAGGCGACAGGACCGTGGTTGCCCTGGAACAGGAGCGGGCCCTCGGGAGCCTCTTTGCCCAGTTCGCCGCCCGTCGGCTTGGGCACCTCAACGTTCTCCTGGATGACCTTGCCGTTGAGAACAATCTTGAGGAACTTGGCGTTTGCCGTCTTGACGCCGTCGGCGCCGAACCTGGGGGCCACGAAGTCAATGACTAACGTCTGCCACTCGCCGGCGGCTTTGCTGGCGTTCAGCTTGGGGACGGCGGCGCTGTAGATGGCGCCCATGTCGCCCATGCCGGGGTTCTCCTTGCCGAAGCTGTCGAGAATCTGCACCTCGTACTCGCCCATCAGGTAGATGCCGGAGTTCGCCTCCTTGGCAACCATGACCTCGATCTCCAGGTGCAGGTCAGCGAAGGTCTGCTCGGTGTAAATGTCTACGCCCGCGCCGTGGCCCGCCACCACATTGACCATCTCGTTGCCACCGGCAGTACACACCAGGTGCTTCGGCTCGGCCGGGTCGAGCGCCGCCTTGCCGACCTTCCAGCCGTTCATCGCGTCCGCGCCACGGAGCTTCCAGCCGGCAAGATCCTTGCCATTGAATGGTGCGATCACTTTGGCGTCCTCAGCGACCACCAGCGCGCCCAGAGCCAGTGCCGCCACGCCAAGCGCATACACGAGTCGGTTCATACCTTGCTTCTCCCTGTTGGTTACCCTGACAGTACCACGCGGCGGGCCGCCGCGCAAGCGTGCGGCGGCAGCCGGGAAGCTGTGAGCGATGGTGTGGCTGGGACGGCCGACTCCGGGGCGGGCGGGCGGCTGTTGGGATGACTACCGGGCAGGCTCATGTGCCCCTCGGTAACCTTCCGCGGAGTTGTAGAACCGGCGCAAGCCGCCATCAGGGTAGACGGCCACAGAGCGCAGCAGGCGGGTCGTACCCCGATCCCGGTCGGGATCCCCTGGCAGGAGTCCCCAGTTGCTGTGGAGCTCACGAACCCTCACGGCCGCGGACGACCGGCCACTACCCGCCACGCAAAGCTTGGGCTGGACAGCCCCGTCTGGCGCGCCACATTGTGGGGTCGCCGGAACGCGTGCCGGTGGAACCTGGAGACCCGTATGGGACTGACGCCGCAGTTGCGGATGCTCAAGCCGACGCTGACCGATCTGCCCGTGATGGTGCTGCCTGAAGGGGCCGCGCTACGCTCCTACCAGGCCGGCGACGGCGCGCACTGGGAGCGCATCCTGGCCGCATCGTTCGGCGGCGAACCGGGCCGCTTCAGCTTTGACCGGATCATGCGGCGGGACCTCGCCTTCCGGCCTGAACGGGTGCTTTTCGTGGTGATTGACGGCGTCCCGGTAGCGACGGCCTCGGCCTGGCGGGCGCCGGGCCTGATTCCCGACACCGGCATGGTCCACTTCGTCGGCGCAATGCCGGAGTTCCAGGGGCGGCGCCTGGGGTACTGGGTCACCCTGGCAACCCTGCACCGCTTGGCCGGCGAGGGCTTGCGGGCGGCCTCCCTGACCACGGACGACTTCCGCTTGCCGGCCATCAAGACCTACCTGCGGCTCGGCTTCGACCCGCTGCTGGTCCACGAGAACCAGCGTGAGCGCTGGCAGCAGGTGTGGCGCGATCTCAAACTGCCGGATACGGACGCGCGCCTTACCGCCATTCTGTCCGACCCGGTCTGGCAGCCGCCGGCCTACCCCGAGGACGATGTCGACTATGCGCGGGCGCTGGTGCGTCGGCGCCGGCAACACCCCGACCGGCCCGCCGGCGGACTGGCCGTCGGTGGCAGCGATGGCGGCGCTGACGAGAGCCTGTACCATGCGGCACTGCTGGGCCGCGCCGGGGCGAGTGTGAGCGCGGTCGTGGCCGGTACCGAATGCCCCTTTGAACTCTGGTTCGAGGCCGGTCCGGCGGGCTTGCCGACCGGGAGCGAGGTCCGCTTCTGCGCCCTGGGGGTAGGCCCGTTCGCCACGCCGCGGCGGGACGCCGGGCCCGAGAACGTTGGCCCCGCGCCGTGGCGCTACGCCGGCAGCGCGCAACTGGGCGCCCTGCAGCAGCCGGGCCCGGCGCCGGAGTCGGGCCCGCCCCACAAGCGGCTCCCCGCCACCGGCGCCGCCGAGTGGGGATTCGTCGTGGAACGGGGGACGCTGGCTCCCGGCGAGCGCGTGACGCTGCTGTGCGGCGGGGCGGCGGGCGGCTGCCGCTGGACACGCCGGGCCGGGCGCCTGGAGATCAAGGTGCTGATCAACCCCGGCCAGGGCGAGCCAGTCATGCGCCTGCCGGAACCGGTGGTGATCCTCATCGGCGCCGGGGCGCCGGCCCGCGTGCACGCCTTCCTGCCGGGGAGCGCCCGCCTGGGCGCGGCCCTGGTGGCAAGCGTGCTGGTCACGGACAGCCTTGGCAACCCGGTGTCGGAGGATGGTCGCGTCCGACTCCGCCGGGGCGCGCGCGCCGTGACGCGGCCCCTCTCCGGCGGGGCGAGTGACATCGACCTCGGCCCCATGGGCACCGACCCGGTGTCCTGCCGCGTGAGTGTTCCCGGGCTACCAGCGGTGCGCTCGAACGTCGCCGTCCCCTGCGACAACGCTGGCCGCGGACTATTCTTCGGTGACTTGAGTGCAGCGCTGACGACTGTGGCCGCGGGAGAGATCGACGCCGTCTACCGCCGGGCGCGGCGAGAGCGCCGACTGGATTTTGTGTCGGCCTTGGCACAGGGGCCCGTCTGGCTCGACAATGAGTGCTGGGCGCTGCACAAACACGCGGCTGAAGCCAACCTGGACGAGGGGCGCTTCGTGACCTTCCTGGGCTTTGCCTGGCAACACTCGCACTACGGCGAGAAGAGCGTGCACTTCCTCGGCGGCGACCAGCCCTACCTCCCGGTGGACGACCCCCGCTACGCCTACCCGGCCAGGCTCTACGAGGCGCTGCGGGCGACCGACGCGTTGGTGATCGGCCGCGGCCCCGATGGCCGGAGCGAGTCGCCGACACCGGGAACGGCCCGGGCAGCCATCGAGCCCGACGTGGAGCGCCTGCTCGGACTCGGCTCCGGACACGCTGCCGGCGCGGTCGGGGCGGGGGCAGAATCGCGGCGGCGGGACGCGCGCGGCGAGGCCGACGCACTGGCCGCGCTGCGGGCCGGACTACGTGTGGGCTTTGCGGGCGCGGCGGGCGCGGTCGGACTCGAGCCGGACATGGACAGTCTGTGCGCGGTGTGGGCTGAGTCCCTGACGCGCCGGGCACTGTTCGCGGCGTTGCGGGCGCGGCGAACCTATGCGCTGTGCGGCCGGCGGATCGCTCTGCAGTTTACGGTGAACGGTGCCCCGATGGGGTCCGAGCTGCCGTTCTCCACCAGCCGCCGAATCCACCTGCGGGCCTGGGCCGAGGAACGCATCGTCAGCGTGGAAGTGGCGCGGGATGCAAGCCCCTGGCGCACCCTGGAGCCTGGCAAGGCGAGCGTGGACCTCAGCCTTGACGAAGTGCTCGACCGCCCCGCTTTCTACCACGCGCAGGTCACTCTCGCCGACGGCAGTCGGGCCCTCTGCTCTCCGGTCTGGATCGGCTAACGCCACCCGCTACCGCCTGGACGGGAGCCGGGGGACGGCTGGCTCGGCGCGTGGTCGCGCCAAGCCTGTACGGCGCTGCGGGGCAGCGCGCGGTCAGGGCATCGCCGCCGCTTGGGCAATGCGTGAGTCTGCCGCCGCGGCGGCGATCTGCGCCAGGGCCGCCGTCGCCCCCGCCGTGTGCGCGGTCTTGAGAACAACCACGGCCTCGAAACGGTACTGGTACTCCGGAGCGTTCAGCGCCATTTGGGAGAGTTCGCCGACCACCTGGGCGTCAAAGAGAGGGGCAACCTGACCACCGGGCTCAGCCGCGGCCATGCCGGCCAGGGCCTGGTAGCCGGAGAGTCTGACCGAGGCCGCCTCCTCGGCGACAATCGCCGTCAGGATGCGGCTCGCGTACGGCGCCGCCGACGCATCGAGGGCCGCGTACAGGCGGCGCCGTACGGCGGCTTCGTCCTCCGTGCCCAGGACCTCCAGCACGGTCTGGGTGTCCGCCGACGTCGCCCCATCGGAGTTCAGCGCCAGCAACCAGGCAGCCTCCTCGCGCACCTCGGGATCGGCGTGCCGCAGCAGCGGCAGGGCAATCTCGCGAACCCCCGCATGGGGCTCGTCGGCCAGCGCCTGCAGCATCGTCGCCAGTTCCGTGGCCGCCAGCGCTGGCGTCTGCGACAGGATCTGCCTGAGGGCGCCGATGGCATGCTGCTCGTCGATCTGCAGCAAGGCCTCAAAGGCCGCCGTCTGCAGTTCCGGCGGGACCTTGCTGTCGCCCGCGCAGAGACCCTCGAGCACAGTCAGGGCCGCATCGCTCTGGGCAGCGGCCAGGGCGCGGATAGCATCGAGACGGACCGCCAGCGGCAGGCTCGTGTTCGCGGCGCGGGCCACCGCTCGAGCCACCTCGGCCGCCGGCACTTCCGGGCGCTCCTCGCCGGTGACCACGGTCGCGCCAGGAGCCACGTCGGCAGCCTGTGTAATCGTCGCCATGAGATCGCGAATCCACGAGCAGCCTGCCGGCAGCCGTCCCTGGCGCCAGAGCGCCCAGAGCCGGTCCAGGATGGCACGGTCTCCGCGGCTCGCCAGCTTCAGCGCGGCGGACTCCCGCACCACCGTGTCCAGGGTCGTGTCCTGCACCGTGTTCCAGAGCGCCAGGGTCTCACTGTCCCAGGCGGGATCGCCGGCGGACAGCGCCTCGGCTGCCGGCGCCGCACTGCCGCCAGCACGATGGTCCGCGGCGCGTGCCGCCGTCCGGCGGCCCGCCGGCTCAGACGACGCGGGGTCACGACGGACGGCGGGAGCCGTGACGGCTCCCGGACGGGGGTTCGACCACCACAGACACAACGCCGCCAGCAGGGCACTGCAGGCCACGCCGGCCAGGATCGTTTTGCGGGATCTCAGAGATGCCATGAGAGAATCTGGCCGAAGGCTCTTCCGCTCAACATGCGGACTCCGGCATCGCCGCTGGAGTACGTCCGTACGGTCATCTTGAAGCTGACCGCCGCGAAGGCGGGATCGGCCGCCGGATCGCCGGCGAAATCAAGGAGAGTCTGGCTGCCCTGACGCCTGCCGGTGACCAGCAGGTTGACCGTCCGCCCGTTGGCAAGGGTCAGAGTACTGGTCCCGCGGATCGCCCCGCGAGAGCCGAGGACGAGATCGGTCGGCAGTCGGTAGGTGCCATCCATGGCCGCAGGCAGATCGAGCGCGCACGGCGCACTGATGGCCAGCCTGCCGCCGACCGTATCCGTAACGCTGCCGCTGGCCACACCGCTGAGCGTCCGGCCACTCAGCGCCAGAGAGAGCCTGAGGGACACGGACGTGGTCGCGTTGGCGCCCGTCAGGCCCAGGCGCACCGTGAGGCTGCCGTTCTTGCCGCTGCTGCTGCCGCGGACCTGCAGGTTGGTGACCAGGAAAGCCTGGCCGCCAACCGTGCCCTGCAACTGCCCGACCCCGGTCAACGTGCCCTGCTCACCGTGGACCAGATTCAGGGTGAGGACAGGTCCGCCTAGGCTGGTTACGTAGGAACCCGTCAGGTCCCAGAGAGTGCGCAACGCGGCCCCGGTCGGCTGACTCTGGAAGAACAGGTCGAAATGACCGTTCGGCTCACCCGGCGTCAGCGGGCGGAACTCCGCCGTGTAGGTCGCCGCCGCCGCGACCCCGGTGATCGTCCGCGGATTGTCGGTGTTGCCGTCGGTCCACTGGTAGAAGTACGCGTTGGTGCCGGGGACAGCCATGACCGGGGCGGCGCTGCCCAGGTAGGGGACGTTCTGCGAGATCAGTCCGCTCAACGTGCCGCTGGCGGTGCCGGAGACGATGAAGGTGATGGTGTAGGTATTGATCTCGAACTCGGCGGTGAGGGCCAGGTCGGTGGTGCTGCCGGCCACGCTGAGCGGGTTATCACGGCTGATCTCGACCCCGCCCTGCGTCCAACGCAGGAAGTGGTAGCCGGTGGCGGGGACGGCGGTTACCAAGGTTGACCGGCGACCGGGTTCCAGAAGCTGGGAAGGCGTCCCGGTGATGGTGCCGTGGGCGGCCGCGACGAAGGTGACCGTGTAGGCGACCTTGATGGCAATTTCCGGCAGCGGCTGTTCCAGGGGTACAGGCTCGGTCCCGGTCAGCCGGTAGGAGGCCAGAGAGGGCAGGGTGACATCGGAGGCACTGGCAGGAGCATCGAGCCCGAAGGAGAATCGCGTTCCCGAGGGCGGTACGGCAGTGCCAAAGTTGAGGATGACGACGCCCGTATCGTCGGCCGTCGCCCAGGACCCATCGGGACCAGCCCCGCTATCGATCGTCGGCGGGGCCGTGGTGGCCGCGTCGTCCGCATAGGTGCCGCCGTAGGGCCAGAATGTCGTCGTCGGACCGGAGCCACCGATGGGCAGGGTGAACGAGAGGGACAGCGAATGCAGAGTGCCGGTGTAGAACAGCGTGTAAGCGACGGTGAACGACGTCCCCGAGTGCGCCGCGACCAGCGCCGGCGTGGGTATGGTCAGCACCTGTGGGGCTACCGTGACGGCCACCGTAGCAGTGCCCTCGTGGAGAGCCAGGGGATCGGCGTTGCTATCGCGGATGGTGTAGGGGACGTAGACGAGGCCATCCCAGTCCGCGGGGAGGGTGGCGGGCAGCGTGTAGGTGACCATGCGTGCCCCAGGGTCGCAGTTGGTCGTGCCGTAGGCGGAGGCGCCCTTACCGCCACCGGGCAGGACGAAAGGATCGCCGACGGCAACCACCGTGATGGTGTCGTCGAGATCGGGATCGTAGTCGTTGTCGAGCAGCTCATCAAACGGAATCTGCAGGGCGCCCGCGGACTGCAGCATGGCAGCGACATCGCCGCGCGCCACCGGCGGATGGTTTGAACTGCTGTACAGCACCAGGAGCGAGCGAGGCGTATTGACGAACTGGTAGCTGCTGGTGGTCGTCATGTCCCCGACCAGGACGGCCCGAGAGTCAAGGTCCACCAGGCTCAGGGCGTTGCCCGCCAGACTGCCGTCCTGGAGACGCCACCGCAGCGTCACGCTGGAACCAGGGACCAAGCCCAGCAGCTCGAGCTGCCAGGACTGACTGGCAAGCGGGGGACGGTAGTCCTGGGAAAGCCCATAGCGCAGAGCGGCGGCGGGGAAGTAGAGGCTGGCACCGCCGTCCGGCGGCGTGAAGGAACCCGGGTAGGGCATGTCCAGACTATCCTCCCCTTCGAGCGCACCCACCCGGAACCCGAGCTGGAAAGAGGTCAGGTCGGGTTCAATGGGCGGATCGATGGGGATCTCCAGCCTGACCCCGGAACCAGAGGCCCCGAAGCGGACGGTGAACGGCGTGGTGGCGCCTGCCACCGACCCCAGTAACAGCGTCAGCAGTGCCCAGCGCCGCAGAGAGAAACGTCCAGACCTGTTCATGGTTCATCCGCTCCACTGCTCTGCCGTCCAGGACGGACGCTAAAGGAAACGCACCCAGAGCCCACGCGACACTGAGACAGGAGCCCCGTGGGCTGAGTTCCGCCGCGGCCCGGCGGCCGACCAGCGTACCCACGGCGCTCGCTGCCGCGGCCGGCTGACACGGCACGCCGGAAGCGGCCTACCGCCTGCTACGGTCCCTGCCGCAAGGCTATCCTCCTCTAGGGTAAGCCAACGGGCCACAAAAATCAACTGCGGAATCGTGAATAAGCAGCCGCGCCCGCCGGCGTGTCTGCGGCCCGAAATCGGGTCTTCCGGGGGTGGACACGCGCCGGGCAAGGCGCAATATTGTTGTCGGGGTAACTGGCCGCGACGACGCCAGTACCGACGGGGGCGCGTTGACGCGCCTCGCCGCCGAGCGCAGTTGATGAACGGGTGTAACCAACACCGTACGGACGATACATGCTGTTCTTCTGGAGAAAGAAAGCGGCGGGCGATGGGGCGAAGGCCGCGAAGGCGCTTTCGCCGGCGGAGATGGCGCGCCAGTGCGAGGAGCGAGTGACCGCCTTCGAGAGTGGCCATCTGCCGTGCCAGGACTGCGGCCTGCAGATTCCGTCGCGGAAGCTTGAGACCCTGAAGATGGTGGAGTGCCCGCAGTGTAAGCGCATCGCCTTCGTGCCCTTGCGGGTCGGCCGTTACTGGCTGTTTGAGCCCCTCGGCGGGGGCGGCATGGGAAGCGTCTACAAAGCGCTGAACCGGGAGCACCCAACCCAGTTATTCGCCGTCAAGATCCTGTCGCGGGCCGAGAAGACCAAGCCCCTCAACATCCATGCGCTGTTGAACGAGGCGCGCATCGGCAAGATCGTGGGGGGGCATCCGTGCCTGGTGCAGTGCGTCGACAGCGGCTGCGAGGAGGGCGAGTACTACTCGGCCATGGGTTTGGTGCAGGGCGAGCGCCTGGACAAGCGTGTGGACCGTCTCGGCCGCCTGCCGGAACGCCAGGTGCTGCAGATGGGGATGCATCTGCTCTCGGCCGAACAGCACATCTACAAGTGCGGTTTTCTGTACCGCGACATGAAGCCCGAGAACATCATCATTAACGAAGAGGGCTTTGCCGTCCTGTTCGACTATGGCTTGTGCATTCCGCGGGAGCAGGCCCTCAACCCGCAGGAGGAGTATGTCTCGGGCTCTCCGTACTACCTGCCTCCCGAGCGGCTGCTGGGAACCGGCGAGGATGCCTACAGCGAGATCTACAGCACCGGCATGGTCATGTACTACGCGCTGTCCGGCCAGACGTTTTTCGACGCTAAGGAAGTGGAGGCGCTGGCCAAGCGCCACCTCTCGAAGATGCGCCTGTCGGTGTCGGGCAAACTGCGCGACTTTCGCCCCGAACTGGTGGAGGTCCTGGGACGGATGATCAAGCAGGAACCCGGCGAGCGCTACCAGACCTTCCATGAGGCGGCGCGCGCGATCGAGGCCGTCCGCCTGACCGCGCCGCCAGCTCCGGAGCCGGGGGCCTAGTTGCCCAGCCGGGGCGCCGACGGGACAACGCCCTGAGGCGGCCTAGCGCGCGGCCATCCCGGCCGCGCTGCAACGATAGAGTTCAGCCAGCGCGGTCACTTGCCGGTGCACGGAGAACTCCTGCCTGACCCACGCCGCCATGGCGCTCGCCTGAGCGCGGCGGGCAGGAAGCGCCGACAACGCCGCGCTGAGAGCCGCGGTCCAGGCCTGGGGATCGCCGGCAGGGACGAGGGTGATAGGACCGCGCAGATCGGGGCGCGGCAGGTTGGCGGGAATGTCGGTCGCCAGCACGGGGACACCGGCGGCCAGGGCCTCGAGGAGAGTGTAGGACAGCCCCTCGTAGCGCGACGGCAGGACCAGCAGGTCAAAGCCACTCAGACGCCGGGGCAAGTCGGCCACGAAACCGTTCCACAGAACGACCTCCTCCAATCCCAGCCGCTGCGCCAGGTCGCGCAGCGACGCCGCCAGCGGCCCGCTGCCGCACACGGCCAGCCGGACCCCGGGAAAGCGCTGCCAGCAACCCGCCAGCGCGCGGAGCAGGGTGGCCGGATCTTTCTGGGCTGCCAGCCGTCCGCAGAGACCAATGAGCGGCGCCGACCCGCGGACGCCCCAGGCGGCACGGACCGCCGCCCGCGGCAACAGGGCCTCGGCAAACCCAGCCTCAAGGCCATTCTCGATGAGTCTGACGCATCCGGGCTCCACGGCGAGCGTCGCGAGCGCCGCGTCGCGCTCACTGGCAGAGACGCAGACAAAGGCGTCCGTGACCCGAGCCAGGCGCCGCTCCACGTACCTCCCCAGCCAGCGCGCCAGCGGCGGCAGGTTGGCCTGGAACACGAAGGCATGCGGGGAGTAGAGAACCGCCGGTGGCTGCCGGCGGCGACGGCCCAGACGGCCGACGAGCCCGGCGCGGGTGGCGTGCAGATGGACGACGTCCGGCTCCCAGTCGCGTAGCGCCCGCCGCAGCGCCGGGATTCCGGAGCACAACGCCCCCAGAGTGCCGGAGCCGCGGAAGACCGCCGTCCGGCAGCCTTGGGCCCGGTAGTCGGCAAGGTCAGCGTCCAGGCCTGGCTCGGCGCGCCCGCTCCCCAGGAGCAGATCCACCGCCACCTGCTGCCGCCGCAGTTCGGGAACCAGGCGCTGCAGATGCCGCCGTACACCGCCGCCCGTGGCCTCGGTAACCTGCAGTACGCGGACCGGCCTGGATGCTGCTGCCATCGTGTCCTTGGGGTCGCGCCAGAAGCCCCTCAGCAACCGCGGCCGCTGAAATGCTGCGTGTACTCCGCAACCGCCTGCTGGTGCCGCCGGCGATCGTCGTCCTTGAAGTCGCCCTGGCGCTCCTGAGTGTCGCGAGCCCGCAGCGGCTCCCCGAACTGCAGGAGGGTGCGGATGGAGTCCAGCACGAAGCGTTCGGTGTCACTGAAGGGCCGAACGTCCGCCAGCAGCCGAGCCACGGTGTCACGGCCGAGAACGCGGGCAAACTCCTGCGCTTCGCGCCCCAGAGTGATCTCGTGGTTCACCAGGGCCAGTTGAGTACTGAGGATCTCACGCAGGAGCTTGAGGTAGTGGATCAGCGGGCTGTCCTGGGGGATCTGGGAGCGTTGGGTGGAACGCAGGGTCTCCTCGACCAGGTACAGGCAGTCCGCATACCAGGCGGCACGCTGCTCCTTGCTGCCCTGCTCGATACCAATCAGCAGAATCTCCCTGGCCCGAGCATGGGCCGCATCGCGCCGGGCAGTGAACACCGAGCGGTTCATCTCGACTAGCGTGTGACGATGGATGCGGGGTGCTGTGCTCTTGCTGACGCTCATGGCACGGGCTCCCGTTTCACGACCGGCTCTCGGTGACCTCGATGTCCTGCAGCGGCAGGCTGCAGGGGGGAAGCATGACCCACGTCTCAGGGCCAACCGCCTGGCACGACCGCAGCCGCCCCAGAACATAGGCCTTCGCACGCCGTACCGACTCCGGTGGCGTCTCGCCAGTAGCCAGACCGGCAGCGATGGCGGCACTGAGCGAGCAGCCGGTGCCGTGGGTGGTGGGGGCCGCCTGGCGCGGCGCACTGAACCGCCAGGTATGACCGGCATGGACCAGCACATCCACGGCCCGGTCACTACGGCCATGCCCGCCCTTGACGAGGGCCCAGCAACCATAGCGGCCCGAGAGCTCAACGGCCGCCGCCTCAGCCTCCGCCGCCGAGCGGATCGGTCGCCGCACTAGAGCCTCGGCTTCAGGTAGATTCGGAGTGATCAGTGCGGCCATGGGTAGAAGCTTGGAGCACAGCGCCTCAACGGCATCGTCACGCAGCAACGTGGCCCCGCTGGTGGCCACCATGACCGGGTCCACCACCAGCCAGCGGGGGCGGTGCTGGGCCAGGCGCGCAGCGACCTGCTCAATGAGGGCCGCGCTGAACAGCATTCCGGTCTTCACGGCAGCGACGGCAAAGCCGCCGAAAACAGCATCGATCTGAGCGGCAAGGCCGGCGGGTTCCACGGGGTAGACGCCGGTGACCGCGTGCGGATTCTGCGCCGTCACCGCGGTGATGGCGGTCGTGCCGATGACCTCGAAGTAGGCAAAGGCGGCCAGGTCTGCCTGGATCCCGGCACCGCCGCCGCTGTCACTGCCGGCAATGCTCAGCACGGTCGGTCGGTCCATCATCATCATTCCCTGGTGGCAGGCGTGTCCTCGCAGAGCACGTCGACCTTCCAGTCGACCTGGTCGGCGTTGACACGCATCGTGAAGGTGCCGGCCTGGTGCACCCAACTGCTGCCTTCGGCGGCGCGCACCTCGTTGGCGCCCAGAGCCACCGCCCCCGCCGCATCCGTGATCCTGATCTGCAGCAGCCCGTCGCCGCTATGGCAGTGGCGGATCTGCCAACTGCGCGAGGGCACGGTGAAGGTGTATTCGCTCTCGCCGTCACTACCGGTCCACAGGCCGACTTTCAGTAACTGCGGCCGGGGCTGCTGGAGCAACTGGCGCAGGTGCCACTCCTCGACCACGGTGACATGCTGCTCCACGCTGATCTCCCAGCTCGAATCGAGGCCGGTGATACCGAGATAGCGCTGCCCGCGACCGTGGAGGGTGGACGAACCCGCAACCGGGACGAGATCACTCTCGTTCGCGGCCGTGTCAACGAGCTTCCCCTGGGCATCGTAGACCACGATCTGGAAAAGGCCCTTTCCGGAAGGCCGGTAACGGACGCGCCAGGCGTCGCCATTGACCCAGAACATCTCCGTCTGCTGGGAACCGAACCCCTGCCAGCGCTGGGTCACCACCCAGCGCGGCGTCTGGGCCAGAAGCGGGCCCGCTGCCGCCATGAAGAACACCAGCGTCAGGCCGACAAGACGTGTGCGATACATAGGCAAGACCCACCCGTGTTCCAACCTCTGGCGCCGCAACGGCGTCACGGCAGTCGCGACCGCAACCCGTTAGGCCAACATACACGGTTGCGCGCCGAGGTCAACGCTGCCCGGCGGTTCCAGGGGCCGCAGGATGTCGTCCAGCCGCTATAGTATCCGACCGCGTTCCGGAACGACTCCGGCGCGGGGCCGGACACAGGGTCAAGGAGAGTCCATGGCGCTGCAGGTGCAAACGCTGCCCGTCGGCATGCTCGAGGTGAACTGCTACCTGGCTTGGGATCCGAGCACCGCCCGCGGTGTCATCATCGACCCCGGCGACGATGCGGCAGACATCGTTGCGGCCGTTACCGCGGCGGGCTTCACGCCGGTCGCGGTAGTGCTGACGCACGGGCATGTCGACCATATCCGTGCGGTCGGGGAGGTGTGCCGGCGCTTCGGCATCGCGGTGTTCATCCACCCCGCAGAGCGGCAGCTCTATCTCAGTCCGCTCAACGCGCTGCTGCCCTGGCTACCGGCGGCCACGGATCTGCCGGAGCCGCTCCCCGAGGCCGTGGACGGCTTTGGCCTCGGCATCGAAGTCCTGCCCACCCCGGGCCATACGCCGGGGTGCGTCTGTTTCCGGATCCCGGCGGCCGGGGTGCTGTTTTCGGGCGACACGCTGTTCTGTGGTGGCGTGGGCCGCACCGATCTGCCGGGTGGTAGCCTGACGGACTTGGAGCGCTCGCTGCGCGAGGTCCTCTATGTGTTGCCGGCCGAGACCCGCGTCTACCCGGGCCACGGTGCGCCCACGACCATCGGCAGCGAACGGCGCAGCAACCCGTTCGTCCGACCGTGAGCGCTCGGTGCCCCCTGCCAAGGAGCCTGCCGTGAGCCGCGCCGAGCACATCCCCGTCTCCGCCTACCTGATCACGTTCAACAACGAACGGACCCTCGAGACGGCGCTGCGCAGCCTGCAGTGGGCGGACGAGATCGTGGTCGTGGACTCCTTCAGTACCGACCGCACGCTGGAGATCGCGCGCCGCTACACGGCGCGCCTCGAGCAGCGCTCCTGGCCGGGGTTCCGCGACCAGTACCAGTACGCATCGGAACAGTGTACGCATGACTGGTCGCTGTTCGTCGATGCGGACGAGGAGATCTCGCCGGCCCTGGCGAGAGCTATGCAGGACGAACTGCGCGCCAACGCGGCCCGCGCCGGGACCGAGGCGTTCGTCGGCTACCAGGCCGAGCGGCGCACCTACTATCTCGGCCGCTGGCATCTGCACGGCGGCTGGGTCCCGGACCACGAGGTCCGCCTGTACCGGCGCTCCTGCGGGCGCTGGGAGGGCGGCCTGCACGCCAACATCCACCTACAGGGACGCATCGGGCGCCTGGACGGTTTCTACTACCACTACACCTATGCCAACATCGCCGACCAGTTGGGCACGATCGGCCGCTACTCCGACACGGCCGTCCAGGACATGCTCGCCGCCAACACGCGCTTTGGGCTGCTGAAGCTCCTCGGCAACCCCCTGGCACGTTTCCTCCGCGACTACGTCCTCAAGGGCGGCTTCCGGGAGGGCCTGCCGGGCCTGGTCGTCGCCGTCAGCACCATGTTCTACATCTTCATCAAGTACGCCAAACTCTGGGAAGCCAGACAGTCGTTCCCGCCCTTCGGCGACCGCGACCGGCTGCCCTGACGAGGGCGTACGCAGACCACGGGGAGGCCTTCCAGATGACCGCCGACACCGGCAACGAACCCGGCCTGCAGTTCCCGCTGGACTGGCAGGGCAAGGTCCTGGCGCAGGCTGACGCAGGGGACGTTCCCGGCCAGATCGGCGAGGCCATGCGCGCGCTGGGTCTCGCCGCGGTAACCACGCCCGGTAACCGCTCCGCCCAGGGTCGCTACCTCACCTACACCGTGCAGGCCGTCATCCCCGACCGGGAAACGCTGCAGCAGGCGTACTACGCGTTGTCCCACATCGCCGGGGTCCGCTACGTCCTCTGATACCACATGCACACCAACCGCAGAGCATTGCTGGAGCGGCCGCGGCCCCAGGGGCGAACGCCCCCGCGGCCATGCCCACGAGGCCGTGGGCGCTCCAGTGCGGGCCCAGAGCTGGAGCAGAATGCGGTGCCGATGCGGGCCATTGCTCTACCACGGATGGCAAACTGGTATGAAGGCCGTTTCCGCCGGTCAGCGCGGCGCGTCCACCGGTAGCGGGCCGAAGACGGGCAGGGAGCGGTCGGCCTCGTCCGTGAGGTTGCTGCTCGGGTCCAGGCCGTGTCCATAGCAGACCTGCCACCCGTGCGCCTGAGCACTCGGCACGCCGGTACGCAGCAGCGCCCGCGCGCCATCGAGGGCCACATCGAAGAGCGCCCCGACCGGGGCACCCTCCAGGGAGAAACCAGCGGGTCGGCAAGCACCCGAGACCAGGCGGCCGACGACGTTGCTGAAGCTCACTTCGACCACCGCCCGGCCGAAGCTGTCCGCCACGACCCGGGCCGCGGCGATGCCGATCGGCGGCCGTGCGGCGCGCGGACCGCCGACCAGACCACGCATCGCCACCGCGAGGCGATGGCCCAAACGCACCTGGCCCGCCTCGGAGATGTGGATCGCGTCATCCAGCGGCAGGTCGATGGCGGGCACCACGGCCAGATGGCGGACGGTCTCGGGCAAGCGCCGTTGCTGCTCTTGGACGCTGTTCCAGGGGGCGGCGGTGTCGGCGGGCCAGCCGACCACGCGGGAGATCTGTACGAGGACGACCGGCAACCGGGCGTTGCCGGTATCGCGACGCAGGGCGGCAATCAGGGCCGCGGTCCGGGCGCTGTAGTGCGGAGCGGCGTCGGGGTTGGCGTCGCTGCAGCCTTGGTACCAGATCATGCCGGCCACCCGTCCGCCGTTCTTGCGCAGGCGGCGCAGCAGAGCGCCGTACAGACAACGGTTCCCCTGCTCGGCGGCCGCGGCGGGATCCCATTGCGTCATGCTGGTGCCGCCGTGTGCACAGGCGAGCACGCCCTGCGGCACACCGGTTTCAGCGTGCAGCCGATGGGCGAAGGCAACGGCCGGGCAGGTTCCCCAGTTCGCCGGCGGCCGCGGGTGGTTGGCGCCGCCGCACAGCAGCGCGTGTACCGGATCAATCGCCTCCCAGAGGTTGTGAATGGGGTCGCGGGCGATGTCCCAGTGGTCATCCATGTAGAACGCGCGGACCGCCGGGACCGGCTGCAGCGGCTGGTTCAGATGACCGCAGCCCTGCATGTTCGACTGCCCCGCCGCGATCCAGACGTCGCCCACGAGCACATCGGCAACGATGACGGCGTCGAGCGGCTGTCCAGCCGCGTCGACCACCTGCAGCTCCACGGCGTAGGGCCCGCCTGTCGGCAGGCCCGACCAGCGTGCCGTGAAGACGCCAGCGCTGGCCCGTCCGACCCGCACGGCCCGCAAACCCGCACACACGCGCCCCTGCCGGCACACGGTCACGCGCACCTCCCCGGTGGCCGCGGTCGTGCCCTCGACCTGCACGGTCGCCGTGCCCGCGGCACGGCGCTGCAAAACCATGTGCGCAAACAAACCGGTCGTGATCTCCATCGCCGTTGAACTCCGTAGATTGAGGCGTTTGGCTGTGTCTGGACTCGGCGGACCATGCGTCCAGCCGGCGTCGGCACCAAGATAGGGCCGCCAACGCCGCGCGGCAACGCCAACGCCGGCGCGAGATCTGTAACTTTTATGGATTCTGGCATTGCTTCATCCATTTTCTGGCCTATTATGGAATCATGTATGCCAGAACAAAACAGCTTTCCGGTGCCGGAAGCTACCTTCTCTTCGGGCCGCGGGGGACGGGGAAGACCCTCTGGCTTCGCCATACGTTCCCCGCTGCCGTCTACGTCGACCTTCTGGAGGCCAGGACCGCGACCGCGCTGCTCGCGGACCCGCAACGGCTTGGTGAACGCATTCCGGCGCACGGCGCGGACCTGGTCATCCTCGACGAGATACAGCGCGTTCCCGACCTGCTGAATGAGGTCCACCGGCTCATCGAGGCCCGCGGGTTGCGCTTTGTGCTCACCGGGAGCAGCCCCAGGAAGCTCCGTCGGGGAGGTGCCAACCCGCTCGCGGGCCGGGCGCTGACCGAGTCGTTCTTCCCGCTGACGGCTGCTGAACTTGGGACCGATTTCTCACTGGAGAAGGCGCTGCGCCACGGCCTGCTCCCGACCCTGTACGACAGCGCGAAGGCTGTGGACCCCGAACGCTACCTCGCCACCTATGTAGAGACCTACCTGCGCGAGGAGATCGTCGCCGAGGGCCTGACCCGGCAGGCCGGCGCCTTCGCGCGTTTCCTCGAAGCCGCAAGCTTCTCGCAGGGTCAGGTCATGAACGTGTCCGAGGTGGCCCGTGAGTGTGCGGTTCAGCGCAAGGTGGTGGAGAGCTACTTCGGTATCCTCGAGGACCTGCTGATCGGCGTCCGGCTTCCCGTGTTCGCAAAGCACTCCCGGCGTCAGCTCGTCCGCCACCCCAAGTTCTACTTCTTCGACGTTGGCGTGTACCGTGCGGCGCGGCCTCGCGGCCCGCTTGACGACCCCGCTCAAATCGAGGGCGCAGCCATCGAGACTCTGGTCTTCCAGGAGCTCAGGGCCACGAATCAGAACCTTGGGCTCGGCTACGAACTGTACTACTGGCGCACGGCGGGCGGCATGGAGGTGGATTTCGTTCTCTATGGCAGCCGGGGCATCGTCGCCGTCGAGGTGAAACGCAAACGGCGTCTCACGGGCCATGACCTGCGCGGGCTGCGCGCCTTCCTCGCCGACTACCCGATGGCCAAAGCCTACGTCCTCTACGGCGGCGACCATCCGCTCCACGTGGACACGATCACGGCCTGGCCCCTCGCCGACGCCTTGCGTCAGCTCCCGGACCTGCTCTGAGACTGGCCCCCCCGCACTACGGACCTCACTCGGCGGCGTGGAAGAGCGCCGCGGGCGGGATCTCCTGTTTGGCCACACTCGGGCCTTGCCAAGCTGCCGAGACCGACTCGCCGCCGCCCTGTTCGAAGAAGGTGACCGTGAGGCGATGCCCGCCGGCCGCCAAGCGGACGGTACCAGACTTCTCCTCGGGGCCATGTGGGCCGCCGTTGTCCACCACGCGCTGCCCGTCTATGTAGAGACGGCTGCCATCGTCGGAGGTCGTGTAGAAGCTGTATTCGCCCGCCTCGGGGACCCAGACGATGCCATCGAAGCGCAGGGAGAACTGGTCGTCACGGGTGCGCACGGACACATCGATTTTCGGCGTCAGGCCGCGCGCTTTCGGTTCGGCCCGGTCATAGGCCGGAAGGTCGTCGTCCAGGACGGCCTCATAGCAGGCATAGCGCAGCCCAGGCAGGAGGTCGAGAACGGTAAAGGTTACCCGCGGCTCAGCCAGGGCATTGGGCTGCGCGGCCCGGTCGACCAGGGTGCTGGCCGTGAGTTCGTAGGCCGCGCCCTTCTGCAGGGGCGCCGCCGTCCGCAGATCCGCGGCGGTACCATCCTCGGAGAGCGTCACCGCGGCCACCGCGGCGCCGTTGCTCAAGGCATAGGCGGCGGGGTTGCCCGCGGCGGCGGCGTGCATGGGTTTGGAGAAGGTCAGGTGCAGGCGCTGCGGTTCGCTGGCGAAGCAGACCGCGGTCAGAAGTCGCGGCGCGACGGTATCGAGGAAGCGCAGGCGCGCCGTAGTCGGAGCGGACTCGGTCTTGCCCAGGTTGACGGCACGGACGGCATAGACGTAGGTAACGCCATCGACCGCCGCGTGGTCCAGGAACTCGGTCCGTCCGCCCGGTCCCGGCGCCACCACGCCGCGTTGCTCGGCATCGCGATACACGGCGTACTGCCAGATGCCGCTGTCGGGATCCTGCGCGGGCTCCCAGGACAGCCGTACGGTCTGGGCGTCAACGGCCTCCGCCGTGAGCGCGCCGGGCGAACTCGGCGGCGTGGGGTCGGTGAACCCCGCGGCCAGCATCCCCTTCTGGGCGACGTCGCGCAGGTAGCGCTCGGACGGCTCGGTGCGGGTCTGGTAGAGGTAGCGGTAGAGGCGTTGCGCCTCACCGAGGTGCTTGGCGGCGATGAGGGTCTCCGCCATGGTCAGACAGGCCGCCGCGGCCTTGATGCGCTCGAAGCCCTGGGCGTCGGCGGCCTTGAGCAGGCGCTCGATGGCGGAGCGGTCGCCCAGGCGAGCCAGGCCCTGCAGCGCCGTCAGACGCACCGTCACCTCGGCGTCATCTGCCGCGCGGCGCAAACCGGGCAAGGCCGCCTCACCGCCCGCTGCCAGCAAGGCTTGAACCAGCGCTCGCCGCGCCGGCGTCGGCAGGCGCTCGAAGGCCGCGCTGAAGGCCGGCCCGGCGTCGGTGCCGATCGCCAGCATGGCCTGAGTCGCGTCGGCGCCGAGTTCGGTCTCGCCGAGGAGCCGGCTCAGTGCCGGAATCTCCTGGCGGGTGCCGCAGACCTGGAGCTGACGCACGAGGAAGCCCCGAATGGCCGCCGGCCGCGGCCCGTTGATCGCCTCGGCCAGCACGCGGCAGAGCAGCGCGCGCTGATCCTGGCGCTCGGGGGCGCAGACGTAGACCGCCAGCCCGTGCAGGACATAGCGGACTCGATAGTCGCTGCCGTCGTCCACCTCCTGCAGCCTGCCGATGAGGTCCCCAAGGCCCGCGGCCCCCAGGGCCAGGCAGCCGGCAAATACACCCCCCATCGTCGGGGGCAGCGGGCCGGTGAGCTTGCCATCCGGGTCCAGGGCAGGGACTTGGTTCACCCAATCGGCGATCGTCAACTCAGCCATGCGACGGGTCCTCCTCCGTGCCGCGACTCACAGATGCCACGGCGACCGCATGGGGACGTTGACCAGGCGGTTTGCTTCGGCATCACCGATGATCTGCTCCTTGACCGGATCGTACTGGAGTGTGCGGCCGGTGCGGATGGCGATGTTGGCCAGGTGCAGCAGCGTCGCGCAACGATGCGCGGCCTCGGCGTGGCCGCCGGCCTGAGTGCGTTCGCGCACGGCCCGGCCGAAATCCACCAACGGCTCCGGGTCCGGCCTGGCATCCACCTGGCGCAGGATCTCGGGATCGAGGTCCTGTGGGTTGAGGTTACGGCCGGGATTGCGGGTGTAGGGCTCGCCCCACTCGCCGCTGTCCAGCACCACCTTCAGCCCATCCGCATAGGTGAGTTCAACCCAGCCCCACATGCCGCAAACCTCGGGGTGTGCCGGGGGCGCCGAGGCCTCGATACGCACGGGACTGGTGTGGTCCTTGGCGTACGTCCACTGGAAGGGATCGAAGTAGTGCTGGCCCATGTCCGAGAGGCCACCACCCTCGTAATCCCAGTAGCCGCGGTGGGTGCCGCCGGTCCGCTCCCGGACATAGGGCTTCCACGGCGCCGGACCCACGTACATATCCCAGTCCAGATTCGCGGGGACAGGCTCCGGCGGCAGATTCGCTTTGCCGCTCCATTCCTTGACTTTGAAGCCGCCCTTGTGGATGTAGACGACGTCGCAACGCGGCAGCAGGCCGCTGCTCATGATCTTGTGCTTACGGACCTCGGCCTTGTTGCGGGACATACCGAAGCGCCCGAAGGTCCCGATCTGGAAGACGCGCTGGTAACGCTCGAAGGCGTCCACCACCGCCCGCCCCTCGGCGATGAAACGGCTCATGGGCTTCTCGCAGAGCACGTCTTTGCCCGCCTCGGCCGCGGCGATGGCGATCAGCGCATGCCAGTGGGGCGGCGTGGCGATGGCGATGACATCGATGTCCTGGCGTTCCAGAACGCGCCGGAAATCGGTGTAGTGGGTCTTGTTGTCCGCCCGACCGACGAACTTGACATCGCACCAGGCCAGTTGGCGCACCTGCAGCCCGCCCCGGCTGAGTTCCTGGAAGGTGCCCGGGCCGCGGCCCCCGCAACCGATCAGGGCACCCCCGACCGTCTCGCTGGGAGGCGTATACCCAGGACCGCCCAGGACATGGCGGGGCACGATGCTGAACACCCCCGCGGCTGTGGCCGACGAGGCCAGGAACCCGCGGCGCGACATCCCGGTGCCAGTCTCCGACATGGCCTGCCCTCCTGCCTGGAGCCCGCGGCCACCGCGGCGCGCGGCTGCGATCACGACCCGGTACCCTCACTCCCCCAGCAACACCGCCCTGCCCCACTGTCCACGGTCGGCGGAGTTACGCTCGTTGCCATTCCAGACGATCTGACGCTGGCGCCCCTGCCCGCTGGCGCCATCATCGATGGCCAGATCGAAGCGCAGCGTCTGGCCCGGCTGGGGGCTGAAGCCGAGCTGGGCAAACGGAATGGCGGCCTCCAGAACATAGCCCTTACCATCGACACGCGCGACCGCCTCGACCGTGCAGCCAGGCGCCCCGGGGGTGGCGTTGACCACGTGCCAACGGCAGGCCCCCTCGGGCTTGCCTGCCCCAAGCAGGATCTGGCGGTCGGAAAAGAGCAGGCTGCCGGCTTTCTCCAGCTCCTCAGAGCCGACAAAGAGCTCCACCGCATCCGCATTCCAGAGGTCAGCACCCATCTGCTCGTTCTGCATCGGGGTGGGATCGGTGACGTCGATCAACAGGTAGAGCGCCGTGTCGTCCCAGGCCAGACGGAAGGCGCCCTGCAGGCCGACCTGCTCACTGCCCACGACCTGGTTCGCCTCACTCAGCGCCTCCGGCGGGAAGTTCGGCCAACCCTCGAGCTTGCCGTCGACGGGCAGCGGGCGGCTGACCCGGCCCGCCTTGACGGTGCGGCCGGCGCCGGCCCTGACCTGGAGCAGGGGCAGAGCGCTGGCAAAGGGCGGGGTGCGGCCGAGGACAACGTCGTAGAGGCGCCGATGCGTCTCGGCAGCCGCTTCGACCAGCTCCTTCCAGGGCCGGTCGGCAACGCTGAACAGGCCGGTGTTGCCATTCTCGCCGCCGATCTTCTGGAAGAAGCGACCGCTGCGCGCCTGGTCGATCAGGGTGAACCACTCCTGCCCGACCACGAAGCCCAGCGCCGCGGCCTGTTCGACGTAGTGCCGGTAGGCCAGCCCGCGGTCGTGCTGCGACGGCACGTCCTTGGCGCCGCCAGGCAGGCCGGAGTCGGCGGGGCTGGCGTAGTGCCATTCGCTGAGCAGCCACGGGCGGTCGCCGCCCCAGCCGTGCAGGCGCTCAAGATAGGCCTTGTCGAAGCCGTAGGTGTAGTAGTTGAGGCTGAGAACGTCCAGATAGCGGCCGGCGATCCGCACCAGTTGCTCGCGGTTGGCGGTGCCCGGCTGCCAGCGGTTGCCCAGCAGGAGATGGTTGGGGTCGTGCCGGCGGAAGGCGGTGACGATGACGCGGTAGTATTCCTCCAGGAAGATCCCGGTGAAGGCCTCCACATCCGCCGCGGCGGCAGCCGTGGTGACGGGCAGTCCGCGCGCGGCCAGGGCCGCGAAGTCCGCGGCCTCCAGTCCCCAGGCCTGGTTGAAGGCGGCGATGGTCCCGTGCGTCTCCCGTAGGAACTGCACCAGACGCTGTTTGGCGGGGGCGGCGGCGTCCAGGCCCGGAAGCACGCGCGGGATATCCTCGCAGGCCTGCTCGTTCTCCAGGAAGTAGCCAATCAGCAAGGGCTCCGCGGCGCGCGGCGGCAACTCCTTCGCGAAGAACGCCTCGATCGTGGCGACGGTGGCGGCGTCGAAGGGATCAAAGAAGCCGCGCAACGCGGGGATCTGCCGGCCGAGTTCCCAGGTGCCGAGCGGCAGGGTACCCACGTAGGGGAACGCGGCGGTGCGGCAGGCCTCGGTGGCCTGCGAGAAGGCACCGGCCGAGTTGAAGCCCAGGGCCCGCACGCGCTCGATCAGACGGGCCTGCCAGTCGGCGAGAACGAACGGCGCGCCCTGCTTGCGGATGACGTTGGCGACGTAGAACGAGAAGGCCCGCGAGTGCCACCAGTCGTCGGGGTGGTAGGCGCTGCCGAACCGGGGGTCATCCAGCGGCGGCAGCCAGGCGAACTCCGCCGTCCGGCCCTCGATGTAGGTGTAGTCGTCGCCGGGATTGAAAGCGCAGACGCCGAGGTGGAAGAAGAGGTTGCCTTCAGGGTCGACCAGATGCCAGCGCCCCGCCGTCTTGGTGACGTAGAAGAAGCCAGTCGCCTTGAGGCCGAACTCGGCGCCGCTGCCGGGCAGACCGCCAAAGCGGTCCAGGGCCTGGCGCGGCAAGGCCGCGTAGTAGGCCGTGTCAGCCGCGACGTCAGCCTGCAACTCCGCCTCGCTGCCGACCTTGCCGGGCCAGTCCCGCGCGGCATCCTGCCCAAAGCGGTCGATGCGCGCGCCGAGCGCCGGCACCCCGGCGGCGGCCGTGATATCACTCACCGTCACCACCAGCTCGGTCGTCCCCGCCGGCACCGGCGTCCAAGCCAGCCAGCAGAACGTCTTCCAGTTCCACTCGCGGTTGTCCTGCAGTTGCTGGTAGGTGTACTCGGGCATGGCGAACGCGAGTCCGGCGCCGTTGGCACGCAGCAGGCGAAATACCCGCGCCTGCCCCTGGAAGAGGTGCGGCTTCGGCGGCTTGGCCGCCGGAAAGGGCAGCAGCGCCGCGGCATCCATGGCCCACTGGCCACCGTCCGCGAAGTCGAAGTCGACCAGGGCCTGGAAACGCAGCTTGGTGGCCGCGGGCAGGTTCGTTGGCAGGAAGGCGAGGCACCCAGCCTCACGCAATTCAGCCGTGATCGCGACCCCGTCGGGGTAGCTCAACACCACCCGCGGGCCCTCAATGCGCGCCGCGGTCGGAGCCAGTTCCTTCTCCCCCAGACGGGGATACTCGAGCGTGAAGCGCCCCACGGTGCCGGCATCGATGGCGATGCCCTCGGCGGTCGCACTGAAGCTGACCGCGCCGACGGGGGCCGCCCCCAGCAGACAGCCCAGCCACGTCAGCGCGCACAGGAGTTCCTGGTTCATCTGCCCCTCCATAGTGGGTTCGGTTCAGACCCAAGACCCACAGCGATGGCGCTCGGGGGCCTCGCCGAGGTGGCGCTACTCGGTGGGTAGTGACTGTAGGCCAATGGCTTCTGTACGCAGAGACCCGGTCGATAGCGGGACCGTTGCGTCGGCACTCCAGACCACGTTGCGCCGCCGGGAGTAGACCCAGTACCCCTGGCCGCACTCCAGCGCACTCACCACCGGCGTGCAGCCGCCCGCGGAAAAGCCCCAGAGAGGCAGACACACCGATCCAGCCGGCTCGCCCTCGAGCGGCAAGGGCACCGGCGCGTAGGGCGGCCCGGCAACCGGGCCGATCAGCGCCCAGCCCGCGGCCAGGTCCCGGACCGGGTCGCTCACCCGCCGGCCCCGGACCCGCGCCGTCGCGGGAGTCGTGCAGTAGAGCCAGTATCCGGTGCCTGGCACGATCTCGGTCGCTGGCCGGTACGCCCCCCGCGACCATTCCCAGACGCGACCTGCCTGCAAACCCTGGAACACCGTGTCGACCCCCCCGTCGAGGGGCTGAATGGGGACGGACACCAGGTTCCACCCAAACGCCAGATCCAGATCGAAGCTCAGGACGAGCACCGGGACCCAATACCCGGCGTGCAGTTCCCGCTGAGCCCCGTCGGCGGCGCTCCCCACGGTTGCCTGGCCGAGGGTGGCCTCGATCGTGAGTCCGTCGCCGGTCGCGCTCCCGCCGCCGCCGGCAATGGCCTGCCGGGCGATCTCGAGGTCAGCCCCCTGCACCCGCGCGAACAGGGCCGCCAGCGCCAGCGCACAACCGGCGGCGCACGCCATGGCGCCGCGATGCCTGACGCGCCAGCGCAGGACGGCGACGCCACGGCTCGGCGGGCGTCTCGACTCCTCGAAGCAAAGGCCCATGCGTGTCTCCCTGACCTGCGGTGCAGGCCTCTGCCGGGATCAGCCGCTGGTGTAGACCACGGCGATCAGATACACCTTCACGCGCCGACCCTGGAACTCGACCGTCTCCGTGACCTGGTCCCAGTCCACGGTTTCGATCGCCTTGCCCAGCGTGTACGAGTGCTGGAGGTCGTCGTCCTGCTTCTGGCCGTAGCCCGGGACCGCCGACGTGGTGATGTAGTCGCCCGTCTGGACCGGGCCGTTGGCGTCGCAGACCCAGACCCGCCCCTCGCCTAGCGCATTGAGGATGGCGAAGCGCTCCCCGGCCTGCGTGGCGTACCAGTGATCCTTGGGCAGTGGCGCCTCCATCACCAGCACCCCGAACACCGCCTTGTCGTTGGCGATGCAGGCCAGGCGCACCGTGGGCAGGGTGGAGGACAGGCTGACCTGGCCGTCCGCGGTGCGGACCTGGGTCTCGCCGGTGGCCGAGAAGATCAGCCCCGGCTGGAGGTCGGCCGGCAGCCCGGCTTCCAACTTCACCTCGTGGGCGCCGGTGAACGGTCCGTAGTTGGTGCCGACGCCGTTGGCGTAGAAGTCGTACGCCTTGCCGGAGCCATAGACCCCGCAGCCCGTGGTTCCCTGGGCGGTGAAATACCCGCCGTAGTTGGTGACAGCCCCAGCGTTCGAGGCATCGCCGAAGACGGCCCGACCCGCGTCTCCGGCCGCATCGAACTTGCCGCCGTAGTTCAGGCCGGTGGTGGCGGTGGCCCGCGCGAAGACTGCCCGCGCGCTGGTACCCGCGGCCTCGAAGTAGCCGCCGTAGTTCTGGCTGGAGGTGGCGGTGGCTGAAGCATAGACTCCGTTTCCGGTGTCCCCCGCGGCCTCGAAGTAGCCACCGTAGTTGGGTGTGGCGGCGCCGGTTGCGTGGGCATAGCCGAACACGGCGCGGGCGCTCTTACCCGCCGCCATGAAGTGGCCGCCATAGTTGGTGGCGGCAGCCGTGCCGCTGGCGTTGCCTTTGACCGCGACAGCGGTATCGCCCGAAGCCAGGAACTGGCCGCCGTAGTTGGTCACGGCGCCGCTGGCGCCGGCCGTGCCGACTATCCCCACGCCCCCGTCGCCGTCCGCGCTGAAATGCCCGCCGTAGTTGGCCACAGCCCCGTTTGCCTCCGCGACGCCCACCACGCCGCGACCTGAGTCGCCGTTCGCTGTGAAGTGCCCGCCGTAGTTGGTCACCGCCCCGGTCGCCGTTCCCCGGCCTTCCACGCCGCGGCCGGTATTGCCCGCCGCCGAGAACCGGCCGCCGTAGTTGGCCGCAACCCCCGTGGCCGTGGCCATGCCGTGGACGGCCGTACCGCCGGCGCTGGTGGCCGTTCCGGAGACGCCGGTTGCCGTGGCGGTCGCGGTGACCTTTCCCCCAACGCTCAGGTCGTCCGAGAACTCGAACTGCTCGGTGCCGTCCACCCAGCGGAGGGACTCGCCGATGTTGCTGCTCGCGTTGTAAAAGTACAAGCTGGCCGTGCCGTCGGGGCCGTCGTAGTTCACGTAGAGATCCGTCCCGTTCGCCCGCAGGCTGTCGAGGGTCAAGGTGCCGGTCACGGCCAGGCCGCCGACAACCGACAGATCGTCGCTGAACTCGAACTGGCCGGCGGCGTTGTCCCACTTCAGCGATTCCGCGCGGACGTCCATGTACAGATAATCGTCGTCAGCGGCGGAGTCGGCGCCGATGGAGAGCGAGTCGCTGAACTCGAACTGGCCGGCGGAGTTGTCCCACTTCAGGTACTCCGCGCGGACGTCCATGTAGAGATAGTCGTCGTCAGCGGTGGAGTCGGCGCCAATGGAGAGCGAGTCGCTGAACTCGAACTGGCCGATGGCGTTGTCCCATTTCAGGGAACGGAGCCCGGCATCGAAGTAGAGGAAGTCGTCATCGCCGTCGCTGTCCGCCCCGATCGAGAGGTCCTTGCTGAAGTCGAACCGCTCGGCAGCGTTATTCCACTTCAGGTACTCAACCTGATCGAAGTAGAGAAAGTCGTCGTCGCCGTAACTGTCGGCGCCAATATACAGCGAATCGCTCAGCACGAATCGGTCGTTCGGATCGTCCCAGCGGAAGTACTCTCCGGCAATGGAAGTGTTGTTATAGAAGAAGATGGTTTGCGTGGCGTCCGGGCCACCGATATTGACGGTAATCTCTGTTCCCGTCGTGAGCAGTTCCCCGTCGATCCGCAGGCCCGCACTGAGTCTGAACAGCGAGCTGGAATCGTACCACTGCAGGGACTCGCCAGTGGCGCTCCCGCCATCGTAGAAGTACACCGCCGCGAGGGCATCCGGGCCGTCGCGGTTGACGTAGACGAAGGAGCCATCGACCTCGAGGTTGCTCCCGATCCGGGCGGTGCCGTTGACCTGCAAGGTCGTGGCCGGGGTGGCGGTCCCGATCCCGACCCGGGTGTTGGCGCTGTCCACAAATAGCTCCGCGTCGTTGCCGAGTTGGACGTTGCCGTTATCGAAGAAGGTGTGCTGGGTGACGCCGTTGTCCTGGACGACGAGGTCACCGGTGCCGCTGAGGTTGATCGCGAGGGTGTAGGCGGCCAAGGCAATGCTGGTGGCGGCATCCAGGTCCAGGCTGTCCTGCAGCTCCGCAAAGTCCAGGCTGTCGGCGGTGACGCTGAACACGGTACCGCTCAGGGTCAGCCCGTTGCCGGCCGTGTAGGTGGTGTCGGTGTCGGCGGCGGCCTGCCAGGCGCTGCCGTTCCACTTCAGCACCTGGCCGCTGGCCGCACCGTTCTGTCCGAGGTCGGCCAGCAGGATCGTCCCGTTGAGGATCTGGTCCGAGGTCACCGCGTCAGGGGCCAGGTCGGCGGTGCCGACGGCGCCGCTGGACTCGAGGTCGCTCGCCACCACCCCGGTGAGCAGGGAGCCGTCGCCGATGAAGCGGGTGGCGGTGACATCGCCATCCTCGTCCACCGCGAAGATCTGGACCGGGGAGGCGGTGCCCTTGGCGATGACCAGGAACTTCTGGTCGGGGGTCGGGCTGTCGCTGCTGAAGTCCAGCAGGAACTGCCCGGCGGCGAGGGAGTTCTCGAACTCGACACTGAACCCGCCCGTCACCTTGAGCGCAGCGTCCAGGGTCAGGGTATCGGCGAGCAGGCTCGCGTCCACGGCGTCGGCGCCGATGCTCACGTTCACGTCTCCGGCCGTACCGCCGCCGCTGAGCCCGGTGCCGGCCGTGACGGCGGTGATATCGCCGCCAGAGTCGTTGTCGGTGCCGTCGGCAAAGCCGGCGGGAACGCCCTGAAGGTCGGCCCAGCCGACCGGGGTGGTGGCGGCATTGCCATCGCTGAGAGCCGCCGCGGTGGCGAAGACGCTGGCGTGTTGGCCATCGAGGAGGTCGGCGTCTAGGCCGCTGTCCGCGCCGTCGCCGGCGAGCACCAGCCCGAGGACCTCCGCATCGCGGGCCACCCCGGCGGGGAGACGGGCGTCGTCCACCAGACCCGAGGCGAGCTCCTCTCCCGTATGGAAGTGCACACGGGCGGCGACGACGTCGAAGTCGACGGCGAACTGAGTCCCGCCGAGGTAGAGCCCGGTACCGGCGACGTAGGTCGTGTCGTGGTCGCTCGTGAGCGTCCAGGCTCCCAGAGCGTCGCTCCAGGCGATGAGCTGGCCGTCGGCGGCTCCGTTGCGCCCGAGGTCGGCAAGGCCGATCGTGCCGTCGGCCAGGTGGGCACTGGTGATGCCGCCCGGCTCGATGCTGAACACGGCACCGGAGAGATCGAGGCCTTCCCCGGCGACATAGGTGGTGCCGGCAGCGCCGTGCTCGTCGGCCGCCAGAACCCAGGCGCTGGCCGCGGCACTCCACTTGAGGATCTGGCCGTCCGCGGCCCCGTTCCCAGCCAGGTCTGCCCAGCCGACCGGAGCGGTGGTGGGGTCGCCGTCATTCAGGGCCGCGATGGTGGCGAAACTGCTGGCATGGAGGCCGTCAAGAAGGTCGGCGTCCAGGCCGCTGCCCGCGCCGTCGCCGGCGAGCACCAGGCCCACGACGTCGCTGTCGCGGGTCACGCTGGCCGGTATCCGGGCGTCATCGAAGACACCGCTGGTGATGCTCGCGGTGGAGTGCTCATGGCTGGCCGCCGCCACGCGGGTGTAGTCGACCCGGAACTCGATCCCGCCAAGACTCAGCCCATCGCCGGCGACGTAGACGCCGGTGTTGTCGACGCCGTCGGCAAACCCGGCGGGGACGTCTCGCAGATCGGCCCAGCCCACGGGAGCGGTGGCAGGGTTGCCGTCGTCCAGGGCCGCGGTCGTGGCAAAAGTGCTGGCATGGAGGCCGTCGAGGAGGTCGGCGTCCAGGCCGCTGCCCGCGCCGTCGCCGGCGAGCACCAGGCCCAGGACCTCACTGTCGCGCGCCAGTTCGGCCGCGAGGCGCTCGGCGGCCACCGTGCCACTGGCGATTGCCTCCCCCGCGTGCTCATGGACGACCCGCGCGAAGGCCGCGCTGTCCAAGCCATCGAGCAGATCCGCGTCGAAACCGGCCCCGCCCGCGGTGGCATCGGTGCCAGGTGCCCAGGTCGTGCCGTCCCACTTGAGGACCTGGCCCGTGCTGGCACCCATCGCGGCGAGGTCGACGCCGGTCAGCGTCCCGTCCGCGACCTTCGCGCCGGTCACCGCACTCGCCGCCAGCTTCTCCGACGTGACCCCGGCGTCGGCCACGCTGAGCGTCGTGCCGACCAGCGTCAGGCCGGCACCCGCGCTGTACTGCGTGTCCTGGTCGCCATCGGCGAGGCCGGCAGGAACGCCGGTGAGCTTCGACCACGCCACCCCGGCGATCTTGGCATCCGTGACCGCGCTGTCCAGGATCATGGCCGTGGTGAGACTCCCGGCCTGACCTTCGTTGACGTAGGCGCTGTCGTGCTCGTGGACGACCCGCGCAAAGGCCGCGCTGTCCAGGCCATCGAGCAGGTCCGCGTCGAACCCGGCCCCGCCCGCGGTGGCATCGGTGCCGGGGGCCCAGGTCGTGCCGTCCCACTTGAGGACCTGGCCCGTGCTGGCGCCCATCGCGGCGAGGTCCACGCCGGTCAGCGTTCCGTCCGCGACCTTCGCGCCGGTCACGCTGCCATCGGCCACCATTTCAGTCGTGACCGCGCCAGCCTCGCCGGCGTTCAGGAAGCGTGTGTCAAAGGCACTGCCGTCCAGGTACGCGGGGGCAAGTCCCACGCCCACGCCGGTCACCGCGATCCCCGGCCCGGCCCCGACGCGCAGGGCTGCGGCGCCCTCGGTCGCACCGCCCACGAGGCCCTCGCCCGCCGTGACCGCGGTGATGTCGCCGAGCAGGGGTCGGCCGACGATGTCCTGCCAGCCCAGCGGCGTGGTGCCGGGATCGCCGTCGTTGAGGGCGGACGCCTGCACAAACGCCGCCGCATGGAGCCCATCCAGGGTATCGGCATCGCCCGCCGCGCCAACGGCCGAGATCGTGATCGTCTTCGCGACGCCGTCGGCGCTGATGGAGATCCCGGCGCCGCCCACGATCCGCACGTCGCCACCGTCGTGGCTGACCCCGTTGAGGCTGGTGAGTACCGCCGGCCGGTCCACCACTCCTGCCCACGGCGTCCGCAGCGCATACAGAGCATACGGGGTCGGAGTGAGGCCGTGGCGGGGCTGCAGGACGGTGAAGGCGCCGCTCCCGGCCGGGACGGCGACCGCGACCTCGAGCCACAGCGCCCGACCATCAAAGGGGTCGGTGCCAAAGTCCAGAAGCGCGGTGAAGGCGCCACCGTGAACCCCCCTGCCGTCCTGCGCGAGGGCGGGCCCGACCTGGGCGCCGCCGGTCTCGGCATCCCAGAGGCTGAAGCGGAAGTCGCAGGGCCCCTCGACCGGCACGCCGGCCTGCTGCAACTGCCCCTGGTACGTGAACGCTGTCGGGGGCCCTGCGGCTCGCGCAGCCCCCGCGCCCCAGAGGGCCAGCAGAGAGGTCAGGACACGGCTCCAGCAGCGTCTCAGTCGCATGACCTTCGCCCCTTTCGCCTTTCAGCAACCGCACCTAACACCCGGCCGGCCCCGTCGCGGCAGTCAGACGGAAACGGATGGCTGGTAAGCAGAACCGGCACGGCGGGGCACAGGGCGCAACACTGGGGTGTTGGCGCGGCCCGCTGCGCACGCCCGGTCCGACCCGGAAACTCTCTTTCTCTACAGCTCTGCGCTCGGCTGCGCCTCTGCGCCCCCTGGTGCCCAGCGTCTGCCCCCGCGCGGCAGGCAGCCCTCGCCCCACACCCGGCACACTCTTGCGGCCCCTGGCGGGCGGCACGGTCCCCGAATTCGTAGGCGTCAGCGCGGAATAGCCCACGACCCATATCGTAACTTAGGCGCACTGCAGGTGCAGTCAAGAAGTCCCGCCGGGGCGCAGTCAGCCCCGTGGGGGTTTCCGCTCCGCTTCCGGCTGCGTCCGGCGGGTGGATGGGGTCACGTGGGCCTTGGGGGAGGCTTGCGGAGAGGCCTGGCGTGAATGCCAGACGGCTCGGAGCGCTGAAAGCGCGGCAATTCCTCAGCCCAGGGCACCGCCCTGGGAATGGGATCGTAAACGAGAGTGAGCCCTACAGGGGCGGCATACCGACAGTCCATGGGCGGCGCACGCCAGGTATCGCGCCCCTTCGGGGCTAAGAATCTGGGGTATGCCCGGTACCCAGGGCGGTGCCCTGGGCTGAGGGATTACGCCCCTTCGGGGCTGCAGAGGCAGAGGCGAACCAGCGGCCTCTGTGACTGGGGGTGCCGCCGCAGGAGCGCAGCGTTGGGACGGCGGATGGAGTGCAAGCAAACCCCTACAGAACTGACACGCGCCCGGCGCCCAGCGCCGGGGGGCGCCTGACCAGATTGTCGGAAGGACGAAACCCGAGGGAAATTGCGCCCGCAGAGTGTATGGACGCCTATACCCGCAATCTCTCCTAGCCGTGTAATCCGCTCCATCCGTGGTCAATCCGGCTCTCTGGAGCGGAGACGACACGGGGGAATCCACCACGGATGACTCGGAGGGCACAGATGCCACACGTCGAACGGCCGGTACCCGACCCCGGTCGCCAGCCTGGCTGGCGACCGGCAATCGCCCCGTGCAGCCAAGCAGGACGGGACACCTAACGGCATTGTCGCGTCCCCACCCGCACCCAGCCGCTCCTAGGCCCCTTCGGGGAACATCATGGCCATCGCGAATTCCATCTGGAACTCGGGGTCGAGGCTGAGGTCGACGTGCTCCGTCACCTGTGCAACGCGGTCGGCCTCGGCCCGCAGTTCGTGCGCGAGCAGGACGGCCTTGGCACCCATGCTGGAGGCGTTGCCGACGAAGCGGATGCGCTGCACCGGCACGGCGGGCAGCAGGCCCATGCGACAGGCGTTCTCACGACGAATGAAGTTGCCGAAGCCGCCGGCCAGCAGCACGGCGTCCAGATCCTGCGGTTCGAGCCCGGCCTGACGCAGCAGCAAGGTGATGGCGGCACGGATGGCTCCAGAGGCGAGCTGCAACTCGCGCAGGTCGCGCTGCAGCAGGTATACCGGCTCGCCCGAGCGCGACTCGGCGGCCGCGCCCAGCATGACCTTGATGTCGTTGCCATCCGGGTGCAGGCGCTGACGCACCGCCGTGGGCACGCTCGCGGGTACCTCCTCCGCCGACAGCAGGCGGCCGGTCGGATCCAGTACCCCGAGGTCGAGCAGCACGGCGGCGGCGTCGATCAGCGCCGTGCCGCAGATGCCGGCCATGCGCCGGCCGCCGATGACGTTGCAGACCAGGTCCGTGCCGTCGAACACAACCTTGTCGACCGCGCCTTCCGCCGCCCGCATGCCGGCGGCGATGCGGGCCCCCTCGAAAGCCGGCCCGGCGGCGCAGGAGGCGGCGCGCAGGTGGCCCTTGTGCATCAGGACGATCTCGCCGTTGGTGCCGATATCAACAAAAAGCAGGGTCTCCGTCGAGAGTTGCACGCCATTGGCCAGGACCCCCGCGACCGTGTCGCCGCCGACAAAGCCGCCGATGTTGGGGAAGACGAAGAGGCGGCCAGCCGGATGGATCTGCAGCCCGACGTCACGGGCCGCAACCCGGCGGGCGCTGCGGTAGGCCGGCACGAAGGGAATCTCGCCGAGGGCCGCGGGATTGATGGCGCAGAACAGGTGCTGCATGGTCGTGTTGCCCGCCACGCTGACCTCGTAGACCCGTTCCCGCGGCACCTTCGCCTCGCGGCACAGTTGCTCGATGAGGCCATTGAAGGCCTGGACCACGCTCTCCTGCATGCGCAGGGTGTTGTGCCGCGACTCGCGGGCAGCCGCGATGCGGCTGATGACATCGTCGCCGACACTGATCTGGGGGTTCATCGTCGCCGCCACCCCACGTTCACTGCCGTCAGCAGTGTTGATCAGGGTCCCAACCAGCGTCGTCGTGCCCAGGTCGAAGGCGACGGCGTAGGCGTCGCCGCTCGTGTCCCCGGCCTCCCAGTCCAGCAGTTGGCCGGCGCAGACGACGGCGGTGCCGCGGAAACCACCCGCCCGCAGTTGGTCGGGAAGCAGGGCGAGTTGTGCCAGCGGCATCTCGGCGACGCCGACCGCGGCGGCGACGCGCTCCAGGTCGGCAAGCGGATGCGCCAGGTCCGGCGGCGTGAGTTCGAGGTACACCTTATGCAGGGCGGGCGTACCGTGCACCTTGGCCCCGGAATCGGTGATCAGGATCTGCGCCGCGCTCTCGAACAGCGACTCAGCCGGGACGTCAACCACGGCCTCGCCCTCTGCGGCACACTGGCAGGCCAGGCGCCAGCCCAGGGCCAACTCGGCGGCGCCGAACACCGTGCTGCAGGCCGCCGTCGGCGGGCACTTGCCGCGCTCGATCCGCACACGGCACTTGCCGCAGACGCCAGTGCCGCCGCAGGGGTTCCGCAGCATGATGCCGGCCCGCGCCGCGGCCTCGAGGATGCGCGTGCCGGGCAGAACATGCACGTGGCGCCCGCTGGGCTGGAAGGTGACTTTGATCTCCTGGTGTGGGGTCATCGTTGCGTCTCCGCTAGACAAGGACTCAGAGCCGCCACGGGCCGCGCCACACGGCTGCACCCCGGGCGGGGGTTCCGATCATTCAGCGAAACACTGGCGGATGCGCTCGGCCAGCACCGCCAACTCGGCCTGGGCGCCAGCGTCGTCTTCCAGGCGGCCCTCATGCATCAACCGGAGCCCGCGCTTGAGCACCTCGTGATGCGCCTCGCAGCGCATCAGGTTGTAAAGGATGGTCGCCGCACGCTGCACCTTGGCGGGGTCGTCGCCGTTGAGGTCTTGCGCATATCCCGGCAACGCCTTCCGGTGTCCGCGGAAGAGCTCTCGGGCCTCCTGTTCCCAGAAGCGCTGGTGCAGCGCGGGGTCGACGAGGATGTCCTCACAGCGCTCCATGTACTCCTCGAAGGCCTCGTGGCCCGCGGGCGAGAGCTCGGCCAGGGCGCGGCTCGGAGTCCGCTTGAAGGGATGAATCGTCAGGCGGGCGCAGTCGCCGACCGGGAACTCGATCTCGGCCGCCGACCCCAGGAACCAACTGGGCTGCGCGTCAAAGCGCTCCTGGGTGTACGGGTAACCGAACAGGCAGTTCCCCAGGCTGAAACAGAGCGGCACGCCGTCGAACAGCTCCGTCGCCTGCGGGATGTGCGCATGGTGCGCCACCACGGCATCGGCACCGGCCGCGGCCAGACGCCGACAGAAATCGGTGGTCAGCGGCGACGGAATGGGCTGGTACTCATTGCCGATATGCAGGATCGCCAGGATGATATCGACCTCCTGACGCACGTTCTGGAGGCCGCGTTCCGGCCACCAGGGATCGAGCCGCGCCGCCCCAGGCCCCTCCTCCTGCGCCTGGGCGAACTCCCCTTCCGCGAAGTTGAAGACGGCCAGCGTGCGGCCCTTGATCTTGAACACCACTGGCCGGCAGGCCTCCTCGTGGGTCATGCCGGCGCCGCAGTAGGCCACCTTCGCCTCACGCAGGACGCGCAGGGTCTGCTCCAAGCCCGGCGTGCCCTGGTCATTGATGTGGTTGTTGGCCAGGGTCAGGCAGTGGAAACCCAGATCGCGAAGCACCGGCGCCAGGGCCGGTTTGCAGATGAAGTTGGGGCCGCACTTCCGAATGGGGGCCTCCTGGTCGCAGAGCGGCGTCTCGAGATTGCCGATAACCAGATCCGCCTTGTCCATGAGCGCCTTGACCGGCCCCAGGAGCCGAGCCCCACCGCCGGCCAGCAACTCGTCCTCAAGCCCCTCGTTCGGGCAGATGTCCGCCGTGACTACGACCCTTACTGAATCGTCCATGGGGCCCACCCTCTTACGCATCCGGAGACCTACAGCACTCAACCCGCCACCGTAACCGGACCACCGGCACAGCGCGGGGCCGAACATACCCCGCCGATGCGCGCTGGTCCAGCGCCAGGAAGCGGGTCCCCGAACCGGCGCCGACGCAGCGCCCTTGACAGCGCGCCGGCGCGGCAGCATTCTAGCGCCGGCGGGGCCGTCCACAGTTCGCGGCGCCGGCGCCCGCAACCGCCACCTTGCTGAGCGCAGAGAAAGGGTGCCACGGTGAACGTACAGGCCCTGCACCGCAGTGTCCTCCTGGTGGCCGCTCTGGCCACGTTCCCCGGCCTGGCTGCAGACGATCCGGCCGCGGATCTGCTGACCGCCAAAGCCGACGCTATCGCGGCCTGGCAGGATCTGCGCTTCGGCGTCTTCATCTGCTGGGGCCCGGTCACCCTCACCGGCCAGGAGATCGGCTGGTCGCGCGGCAAAGCCCGGCCCGACCAGGAGCAGGGCGGCGGCGGGCCGACGCCAGCCGCAGAGTACGACCGCCTCTACATGCGTTGGCAACCGGAGCACTTCGACGCCCGCGAGTGGGTGCAGACGGTCCAGGAGGCCGGCGCGCGTTACGTCGTGCTTCTGGTCAAACACCATGACGGCTTCTGCCTGTTCGACAGCCGCCTGACCGACTACCGCAGCACGGGCCCAGAGTCGGCCTGGAAGGTCGACGTCCTGAAGGCGATGGCGGACGCCTGCCATGAGGCGGACATCAAGCTGGTGGTGTACTACTCGCAGCCCGACTGGCACCACCCCGACTACCGCACCGCCACCCACGCGCGCTATATCCAGTACTTGCACGGCCAGATCCGCGAGATCCTGACCGGCTACGGCCGTATCGATGGCCTCTGGTTCGACCTGGGCGGCACACCGGCCGACTGGGACTCGGAGGCGCTGTTCCGCCTGGCGCGCGGCCTGCAGCCCTGGCTGGTCATCAACAACCGCTGCGGCCTGCCTGCCGACTTCGACACCCCCGAGCAGAGCCTGGGCGGTTTCCGCGTGGACCGGCCATGGGAGACCTGTATGACCCTGGGCACGCAGTGGTCGTGGAAGCCCGACGATACCATCAAGTCACTCAAGGAGTGCGTGGACGCGCTGGTTACCTGCGCCGTGCGCGGCGGCAACCTGGCGCTGAACACGAACCCGATGCCGGATGGCCGCATCGAACCGCGCCAGGCCGAGCGCTACCGCGAGATCGGTCGCTGGCTGGCGCGCTACGGCGAGAGCGTCTACGGCACGCGCGGCGGACCCGTCGTCTCGACCTCCTGGGGCGGTACCACGCGCCGGGCTGACACGGTGTATGTCCACGTCCTGGCCTGGCCCGACGCCGGCGTCAGCCTACCGCCGTTCCCCCGCCGCGTCCTCGCCAGTTCCCTGCTGACCGGCGGGACGGTCAGCATGCGCCAAACCGAGCAGGGCATCGAGCTCACCGTCCCGCCCGGCGACCGCCAGGAGCTTGACACCATCATCGCTCTCACTCTCGATGGTTCGGCCATGGACCTCACGCCGGTCCGCCTGCCCTCCGGAGCGCTCAGTGCGGGTCGGCCAGTAACCGCCTCGAGCGTCTGGGGGCCAGGCTACGAAGCGACCATGGCCTGTGACGACGATGACAGCGCCACGCGCTGGGGCGGGGCTGCCGGCAGCCGGGACGGCTGGCTTGAGGTCGACCTCGGCGCCGACGCGACCTTCCGACGCGCGGTCATCAACGAAGAGGGCTGGAACCGCATCGAGGAGTTCGAACTGCAGGCCTGGGAGGGCACCGCCTGGCGGAGCTTCGCCCGCGGCACCACGGTCGGTAAGCGGGAACTGGTCTTTCCCCCGGTGACGGCGCGCCGGGTACGCCTACTCATCACCAAGGCCAACAACGTGCCCACCATCTGGGAGTTCCAGGTGTTCGAGAAGTAACATGCGGTCCCCACCGCGAGCCCTTGCCCGCCCTCATGGCGCCAGCCAGCGCGGCCGGGGACCGAGTCCGGGCAACGCCCAGACTCCTTGGACTGCGGCGGCTGGACGCCGCTTTCGCGTGGGCGACGCGCACTCAGGGGCCGGGGTGTCAGACAGTCTTGCACCGTGGAGAATCTCGATGGCCATCTGGACCTGTCGTTACGGAGTCCGCCGGCGCGGGGTGCTGGGCACCGGCGCCGCCTGCCTGGTGCTCGCGGTGCTGGCCGTAGCCGCCGAACCCGGCGGCCTACCCGCCGAGCCCGGCTTCTGGAAGCGTGTCGAGGCCCTGCCCCCCACGCCCCAGGGCGAGGGTTACCTCCCGGGGATCCCCTCGGGCCAGGTCCTGCAGTTCCGCTTCGCCGTGCCCACGCCGCAGCCACTCGCGTATCGGGTGAACCTCGACAACATCGTGGCCCTGACCGGCAAGGGCACAGCCTACCAGGTCGAGATCCACGCCGACGCCAGCGCCGGCCCGCTGCTCTACCGGGGCGCACGCTGTACGGACGGCTTCGCCTTCAACGCCGAGGATCTGTCGCGCCTGGATGCCTCCGCGCTGCTCACGCCGAAGCATGTCGAGCAGGGCTTCATCGACCTCTTCGTCACCGCCTGGGTCGAGGGCGATACCTGGACCACCTACCGCGACCATGACGGCACCGAGCGCGACCTCTTCGCCCTGGTGCCTGAGCCCGACGCCCTGGCCCGCTGGCAGCGCCGACAGCAGGAGCGGGCCGAGCTGGCCAGGCGCGGCATCTTCATCCTGCCGCAGCCGCAGTCAGTGGAGCTCCGGGCCACGGATTTCGCACTGGTCGCGGGCGTGACGGTGACGACGGCGGGGACCGTCGACCCCGACCTGACGCGTACCGCCCGGCAGCTGGCCGCGACCCTCAGCGCCGGCGCCGGACTGACCATCCCGGTGACGCTCGCGGTCGGAATGAACCAGATCCGGCTGACGGTGCTCACGGCGAACGACGCCGCCCCGCCGGCCAAGATCGGTCCGCAAGGCTACATCCTCGATGTCCGGGCTGACGGCGTCGACCTGCAGGCGATGACGTCGCAGGGGCTGTTCTACGCGGCCCAGACGCTCTCCCAACTGCTGGGCCGCGAGGGGGCGCGACCCGTGCTCCGCGGCGCCCGCATTACCGACTGGCCCGACTTGCCGCAGCGCATGGTGCAGTATGACATCGCCCGCGGCAACACCGTCAACGTCGAGTACTGGAAGCACTGGATCCGCGAACTCAGCCGCCTGAAGATCAACCAGATCATGCTCTACATGGAGGACGACTACCACTTCGCCAAGTACCCGTTCCTCGGCCGGCCGGATACCTTCACCGCCGCCAAAGCGGCCGAACTGGTCGCCTTCGCCCGCGACCACTACGTCGAACTGGTGCCCCAGATCGAGTCACTCGGCCATGCGGAGGCCCTGCTCAGCCATCCCGAACTGCAGGACCTGCGCCTGGCCGGCAACGCCGGCGCCATCTGCCCGAGCGCCGAGCGCACGGGGCCCGTCCTCGACGATCTGTTCGGCGAACTGGCGACCGCCTTCCCGCAGTCGCGGCTGTTCCACGTCGGCGGCGATGAGGTCTGGGGCTTCGCCGCCGACGCGCGCTGCGCCGGGCTGGTCCAGGAACGCGGCGAGGAAGGAGTCTACGCCTTCCACCTGAATGCCCTGCAGGCCTTGTTGGCCAAGCGCGACCGGACCATGGCCTTCTGGGGGGACGAAGTGCTCGCCTTCCCCAAGGTGCTCGACACGCTCACGCGCGACGCGGTCGTCTTTGACTGGCACTACGGCGACCAGTCCGCCTACCCCTCACTGCAGGTCTTCCAGGAACACGGCTTCAAACGCATCTACGCCTGCCCGGCGGTCCACGGCTTCTTCGACGTCTACCCGCAGTACGGCCTCGCCTTCCGCAATATCGCCGGCTTCACCCGCGCCGCGGTAGAGCGTCAGATCGAGGGCGTCTGCTGCACCACCTGGGGGATGAACCGCGGCGGCAATGCCGAGAATTACCTCTACGGCCTGGCCTACGCCGCGCAGTGTGCCTGGAACTCGCAGGAGACGGATCGCCCGGCCTTCGCTGAGCGCTTCGCGGCCGCCTGGCTGGGCCTGCCCGCAGCCGGCACCGCCGGGGACGACATGGACCGCGCCTTCTGGTTCGCCTGGCAGGAGGCAGACCAGGCGCCCTTCTGGCAGCAACTGTTCGAGGTCTCCAGGCTCTTCTTCGGCGACAGCACCGAGGCCATCGCGAGGCGGGACGCGAGCGCCCTGCAACGCCTGGCCGAGCAGGCCACGGTCCTGGGGAAACGCTGCGACGAGGCCGACGCCGCGATCGGACGTCTGCGCGCCGCGTCAACACGTAACCACATGACGCTGAATGCACTACAGCACGCAGTCAGCATCCATCGCCAGGTCGCCATGAAGATCCTGGCCATGCAGGGGTTGAGCCAGCGCTACCGGGCGGCCTACGCCGCGCAGCCACGCCAGGCGGCAGCCATGGCCGCAGCCTTGGCGGAGGCGCTCGCCGACCTGCAGGCGCTACAGGCCCGCGAACCCGGGTTGGCGGCCGGTTTCGAGGAAGGAATCCGCGAGCGCGGCGGCGATCCCGAAGACCTGAAGCTCTTCCGGACCATGCAGGAGCGCACCCGCGCCTACGTCGAAACCCTGACCCTGGCGCAGGCGGAGTTGGCAGCAGGTAAGACCGCACCCGACCCGGCTGCGCTCGGACTCGGCTGGCGCCTGGAAGCCCGCATCGGCCAGTGGCGCACGGCCGACATCAACCCCTCGGATCCGACCCACCCGCGGCGGCTGGTCTTCGACGTCACCGACCACCTGCAGGCCGCGGGAACGTACGAGGTCGAGTGGAGCTACAGCGACGGCGAGGACGGCCTCGACATCCTGAGCACCCGCCTGATTCGAGCCCCGACGGCAGACGCCGCCAGCGCCGATCAGGAAGTCCTCAGCACAGACGAACACACCGCCTTCACCGGCGGTGTCCAGCGCGCCAACCGCTATCGCCTGACCGTCAAGGCCGCGCCCGGGCGTCCCGACCGCCGCCTCTTCATCGTCGGCCAGGTCTACAACCAACGCACCTTCAACACCGCCGGCAACGTCTGGTTGCGCCAAGGCTGGGAGGATGAGTCGGCTCAGCCGTAGAGTTGCTTCAACAGGTCATCATCGCTGCCGCCGCGCTTGCGCCGACGCGCCGGTTCAGCCGCCGCGGCACCACCGCCCGACATTGCCGGACCGCTCGGACCACGCGGGGCCGCACCACCCGGCCCGCGCATCGCCGGACCGCTCGGGCCGCCGGCCATCGACGGGCCGCTGGGGCCCGTACCGGGAACACCGATCACCCGCCGCCGCCGGCGCGGATCTTCACCGGCGTCGAAAAAGCCACCCAACGAATCGCTCTTACGTTTGTCACTCGGCATCGACTGTCTCCAGGCTGTGCCCCTGCAACTCCGCGTTCGCGCACCGGCCACGGCCGACCACCACCATGGGCCGCCGCAACGCGTTGGGTGCATAATATCCGCCGTTTCCGTGGACATTCCAGACGAACGCGAAGTAGTCCAGGTAGTCCGCGGTCACCGCCGCGATGCTGTAGAGCCGCACCGCCCGTTGGCGGATCGTCAGCGGATCGAGTTGCGGCGCCAGCCGTACGGCCTCGATGAACTCGGCCTGGGTCCGGCAGCGGAAGCCGGAAACGCCCGCTTTGACGGTCTCCGCAAAGGCGCCCCAGTCGGTGGTGACCGCCGGCACGCCGCACATCTGCGCCTCCACCGCGACATACCCGAAGGGCTCGACATAGAGGGTCGGCATCAGCACCACTCGCGCCCGCGCAATGAGCTCGGTCTTGGCCGCCCCCCAGCAGCCGCTGTGGACCGCCTTCAGGGGCAGCCCGGCCTGCGCGCAGACCTCCTGGGCGATGGCAAGGCCCTTGTCGGGAGCGGCACGCCCCAGGAATAGCGCGTAGTCCTCGCGCACCGGACTGATCCAGTACTCGGCCGGATCGACGAAATGCGGAATCACCGTATCGAACCACTTGCTGTCCTGGACCTGGGCAGCCGCGCTAGCGTAGAGCGTGTGCTGCTGGGCATAGGAGGGGAAGACCCGATACGGCGCCCAGCAGTGGTTGTAACCGACCATGGCCTCTACCACCGGCCACGGCCGCACGTCCACATCCATCTGCGCCGCACCATACAGCGAGACCACGATCTGCGGGCTCAGAGACGGGTCAAGCGTCGCCGCAAAGGCCGCCTGCAGGCGCTGGCTGTACTCGCGATGCCAGGCGTTGCGGAACTGCCAGCGCCGCCGCGTGCGCCCCAGCGACACCACCCGCCCCCCCGCGGGGACCACCGAGCCCGCCATCCCATAGTAGGTAAAGGGAACGCCGGCGCGCGCCAGCAGCAGGCACAGGTTGTGAGCGTTGAACACCTGCGCGTCGGCCGGCACGGCGGCAACATCCAAGGGCAGCGTCGGGTGCCCGAAGACGTGCACGTGCGCGATCTGAGTTCTGGCCGGTTCCGCCGACATGCCCGTACCGTAGCGCTCCGGGCCGGATTGTGGAAGCCCACGCACACCCGTCCCCTGGAAAACCCAGAGGCTGTAGCGGTTTAGGCTGTAGGCTATTAGGTTACAACACCGTACACGAATCCAGAAACGCACGATGTCCCGGGGTAGGACCTAACCGCCTACAGCCTGAGTACCTAACAGCCTTGGCGTCCGGTGGGACGCCTGCGCACTCACCACGTGGACCAGCGCCGGGCGTTGCCGGCCAGATTGAGGCGCTCAACCTGGGTGTTCGGCAACTCCTTCAGGAAGCGGCTGGGCACGCGCTGCTGCACCCCGTCCCAAAGAAAGCGCGTGACCGCATGGGTGAGGCAGACCGCCTGGCGTGAGCGCGTGATGCCGACGTACAGCAGACGGCGCTCCTCCTCGACGGCATCGGGGTTGTCGCGCGAGTTCAGGTGTGGCAGATAGCCTTCCTCGACGCCGACGACAAACACATACGGGAACTCCAGGCCCTTGCAGGCATGCAACGTCATCAGCGACAGGCATTCGGATTCCGGATCATGCGTGTCCACATCCGAGACCAGCGCGACCTCCTGCAGCAGGGCCTCGAGGGTCGCCTCGGGGTGTTCCTGCTGGTACTCGCAGGCGCGGTCGACCATCGCCCGCAGGTTGTCCATGCGGTCACCGGCCGACGGGTCGCGATCTTCGCGTTCTTCGTACAGCGGCAGCAGACCCGAATGCTCGACCACGGCCTCGACACAGTCGCCCACCGGGCTGCCGGGAATCGCCCGCAAGGCGCGGCACCACTCGGCGAACTCGGCCAGTTTCGCCGAACAGCGCCCGCGGTAGCGCCGCCGGAAATCGGGATCCGCCAGCAGATCCATGGGCGCCACGCCATCGGCAGCGCTCTGCGCCAGGATGGCCTCGATGCTCTTGGCACCCACCCCCGCCGCGCGGCAGCCGGCCACCCGATGCAGCGCCACCGCGTCGCGCGGGTTCACCAGCAACTGCAGGTGCGCAATCACATCCTTGACCTCTTTGCGCTGGTAGAAGCGCGTGCCGCCGATCAACTGGTACGGGATACCGGCCCGCAGCAACTGATCCTCTAGCGGCCGTGACTGCGCATTGGTACGGTAGAACACGGCCTGGTCACGCAAGCTGGTGCCCTCGAGCCGCAGTTCCATCACCCGCTCCACCACCCACTCGGCCTCCTCACGATCGCCCGCCAACTTCACCACCCGCGCCGGCACACCGAGGTCGTTCTCGGTGAACAGCTCCTTCTCGATGCGCGTCGTGTTGAAGCTGATCAGCTCGTTGGCGACCGCCAGGATGAGTTGCGTGGACCGGTAGTTCTGCTCCAACCGCACGACCTTGGCAGCGGGGAAGTCGTGCCGGAACTCCATGATGTTCCGGTACTCGGCCCCGCGCCAGGAGTAGATGCTCTGGTCGGGGTCCCCGGTGACGTGAACATTCTGCGCCGGCCCGGTCAGCAGCCGCATCAGCAGGTACTGCAGCCGATTCGTGTCCTGGTACTCGTCCACTAACAGGAACCGGAACCGGCTGTGGTAGACGTCGCGCAGCGCCGCGTTGCCTTCCAGCAGTCGCACCACCAGCAGCAGCAGATCATCGAAGTCCACCGCGTTGAGCTCGCGCAGGCGCCGTTCGTAGGCCGCATAGACGTTGACCATCTGGTTGCTGTGCCAGCCCGAGTCACCGGCCAGGGTCTCGGGATCCTGCAGGGCGCACTTGGCCCGCGAGATGCGCCCGCGCACCGCCGCCGGGGCGACGTCATGCTGGTTGAGATTGGCTTCCTTCATACAAAGCTTGATCACACTCAGTTGGTCATCGTCGTCATAGATGGTGAATTGCCCGGTGCGGCCATCCTCGAGTTTCTCCAGGTCGCGCCGCAGCAGACGAGCGCAGGCCGAGTGGAACGTGCCGACCCAGGGCGGCCGCTCGCCGGTCAGGGCCTCAACGCGCTCCACCATCTCGCGGGCAGCCTTGTTGGTGAAGGTCATGGCGAGGACCTGGCTGGGCCACACGCCGCGGCTGATGAGGTGGGCGATCCGCCGGGTCACGACGCGCGTCTTGCCGGACCCGGCCCCCGCCACCACCAGCATGGGCCCTTCCATGTGCGTGACGGCTTCGAGCTGGGCCTCGGTCAGGTTGTCGAGTATGTCTGGCATAGGCGGTTAGCTGCGCGCGGTTGGGGACACTCTGCCTGCTAATCTACGTGCCCACGCCAGCTCCCACAACCGGCCTGCGGAGGCGGACAGGGCGAGAACGGGGCTTGGGGGGGCAGTGAAACCTCGACCCTCGACCCTCGACCCGCGACCCTCGACCCGCGACCCTCGACCCGCGACCCTCGACCCTCGACCCTCGACCCTCGACCCTCGACCCGCGACCCTCGACCCTCGACCCTCGACCCTCGACCCTCACACCCTCGACCCGCGACCCTCACACCCTCACGCTCTCACCAGGCCGGGGCGCCCCGGCCGCCCCGGCCTGGCCGGCCGCCAGCGGCCAGAGGGCCAGCAGCACACAGGCGGCGTAGTACAGCGGGTAGCAGATCAACTCGTGGCGCAGGGCCGAGTGCACGAAGCGCCAATCCGCCACCACGATATCAGACACGTAGAACAGCGCCGCGGCCAGGACCGCGTAGCGCCAGGCTCCCCTCCGTGTCCCCGCCGCAGCAACCACCATCAGCGAAATCACGGTCATGTACGCCAGCACCAGCGCCAGGTCAGTTGCCGAACCGATCCGCGGCAGCAACCACCACCCGATCAGAACCCCCGCGAGCAGCAACCCCCCGCCGGCGCGCCGGCTCCTGCGAGCGTCCAGCCCCTGTCCCGCGAAGGCCACGATGAACCACAGATGCCCGCCCAGAAAGCTCAGGCCGCCCAGGGTGAAACTGACCGGCCCCAGCGCGTCCCCCAGCCAGCAGTGCAGCAAACCCGCCAACAGCAAGACCGCCGCACGGCGCCGCACCGCGACCGCCGCCAGCCCGCCCAGCCCCACGAAGGCCGTGGATGCCGTCAGCACCCAGGCCCGGCGCGAGATGCCGCCCAAGGGGTCCGGCAGCAACGTTGCGGTCACTGCCAGCGCCACCACGCCAACCCCGACGCCGGCCAGCACCCACACCAGGCGCCGCGCCGGCACCCTGGGCCGCCCACCCGTCAGTGGTTCCCTTCCCGCTGCCATCGTCGCCTCCCAAAGCTCCTCCACGACTCCTTGCACGCACGCCCACCGTACCGTGTCCCCACCCACGCGGCAAGCGCCGGACCGCGCTCGCGAAGCTGGCAGCGCTGGCCGGCTCGGAGGCCTGAAGGGCCGGCATCCCTTAGCCCAGGCCACTGCGGAACCGGGCGCTGGCCGGCGCGGAGGCCTGCAGGGCCGGCATCCCTTAGCCCAGGCCACCGGCCTGGGTGAAGGTGGAGCAACGGTGCGGCCTGAAGGGTCGCGCTAGCCTCCGTGCACCTAGCTCGCCCCTTCCGGGCTACAGACCATTGGCGCCCTCAACCCAGCCCGCTGGGCTGGGCTGAGGGATTGCCGCACCTTTGGCGCTGAACCCCTGCGAGTCGCTCGTGAGGTCCTGCCCGGGCCTCCCTCAAGAATAGGATCGTGCTGGGCTTGAAACGGAAGCTTGCCACATGAGATTGGTGGTCTCGGGTTTGCGCTCAGCCCCTTTTGGGCCGCAGCTCAAGAAAGAAACAGGACCCGGTCGCAAAACCAGTGGAGTCACGCCGATGCTCTCGCACCAACACCCCCGAAACCCCGCCGTCAGAACCTTCACCCTCATCGAGTTGCTGGTGGTGATCGCCATCATCGCGATCCTGGCCGCCATGCTCCTCCCGGCCCTCGCCAAGGCCCGCGACAAGGCGCAGGCGATCTCCTGCACCAATAACGTCAAACAGCTCACGCTAGGCGCTATCATGTACCGGGATGACAACAAGCAGACCAACTTCTTCGACCGCATCACTACCACCACCGCGATAACCGCAACCGGGCCGCGCGCCTGTGGTGGCTGCGTGGGGGGCTCAAACGTCTACTTCTGGATGGACACCGTCGGCGAGTACATTAAGAACACCCAGGTGTTCGTCTGCCCCAGCGACTCCGTGGACGGCGCGTCCTGCGGCATCCCGGTGAAGCGCTCCTACCAGCCGAACTCCGAGATGGTCGGGGTCAAGGACACGATGGTCCAACAGCCCTCCGCCACCATCCACATCATGGAGTCCAACTTCAACACCCGCGCCCACTACACCGACCCCGGCAGCTACTGCATGCCCGGCAACTCCGCCGGCCGGCACAACACGGGCGGGACCATCGGCTGGGCCGACGGCCACGTCGCCTGGACGCGCTGGGTCGAGAATAACGTCGTCCTGTACGGCGGCCTCAAGCCGGCCATCTTCACCCTGGCGGCGGACTGATCCGGCGCCGGCCCGCCCGCACCGCCGCGGTGGAGCGTTCCGGAACCCAGGTAAACCAACGGCCTCAGTCGCGACCTCGCGGTCGTCACTGAGGCCGTTTCGTGTCCGCCCACAGAGCGGTTTTCCGGAATCCGGCGCTATCTTGAGACAAGACGCTGACGCGGTCGGCGACGGGGTTCGTCGCGGGCTGTCGGGAGCACAGCAGAGGACAAGCAACGATGCAGAAACAAGCTATCTGGCCCAAGAACGGTCCGCCCACCAAGGGACCGTATTCGCCCGCCATGGTCTTCGGGGATCTGGTCTTCGTCTCCGGCCAGGGGCCGGTCGATGCCGCCACCGGTAAGATCGTCAACGGCGACGTGCTGGATGAGATGCGGCTGGCCATGGAGAATGTCAAGACCATCCTCGCCGCGGCCGGGAGTTCGCTGGCACAGGTGCTGAAAGTCACGCTCTATCTGCAGAACATGGACGACTTCGCCAGCGTCAACGAACTCTACAAGGAGTACTTCGGCCCGGTCTTCCCGGCGCGTACCACCATCCAGGCCGGGAAGCTCCCCTTCGACATCAAGGTCGAAATCGACGTCATCGCCTTCCGCTACCCCGGCACCGGGGGGTGACGTCCGGCCTGTATGACCCATGACCAATGTCCCATGACCAATGACCAATGTCCCATGACCAATGTCCCATGACCAATGACCCATGACCAATGTCCCATGACCAATGTCCCATGACCAATGTCCCATGACCAATGTCCCATGACCAATGACCCATGACCAATGACCCATGACCAATGACCAATGTCCCATGACCAATGTCCCATGACGGGCGGTGGCAGTCGCGGTTCGCCGGTCGGGATGCCCGGCCCGCCCCTTGCATGAGACTTGACGGCGCTCTTCGTTCAGAGTCCAGCCTTGAGCCCCCGCGGGGCGCCATGTCCGCCCGATCATGTCAGAGCAAAACATCGGATCGCCGCTGGAGCGCGAGCGTCCACGGGTGCCCTGCACCCCGCGAGCCCTTGTTTCACAGGAGGAGGCTGTCCTGGGGACACGCTGAAGCGTGAACTCTAAACCCGTACGGCACCCGCCAGTCTCATGTCGGTATGTCCGGCCCGCCCCTGGAAGCCGGGTTCTCCGCAACCCGGCCGCGGGATACGGAGATCCCGCGTTCCACCGAGCCGGTGGCCCGGCTGGAGCCTGACCGGGCCATCGCCAGTGTCGGCAGTAGACTCCTGGGTAGCGACCGTGGCCGCAGTGTTTGCGACACGGGCGGTTACGGCTGGATCGCCGAGCCGGAGCGGCGGGTGCGGGAAACGTGGACACACTATCGCTATGCGTAAGACCTTCGGAGTCATCGCCATGGCCCCCATTCTGGCCACCGCCGTCGCCGGCGCCGACCTCGACCCGGCGGGGACCGCCCTGGCCGCCGCCATCGAGGCCACGGTCAGCACCGCGTTGGAACCCCTGCTCCAGCCGCTCGCGGCCGCGCCGCCAACCGTCGAACCCGGCGTCCTGGTGCGCCGCGAGACCTGGGACGAGGTCTGGCCCAATGCCGACGGCAGAGATGAAGCGCGATCGGTCACCGGCGAGATCTGGACCGCGGCCATCCAGGCCTGCATCGACCGGCACCAGGCCGCCTTCCTCCCGGCACGGGCCGAGCCCTACTACCTCGACGGGCCCATCGTCCTGCGCTCGGGTTGCCGCCTGCTGGCCGATCCCAAGGCCGAGTTCCGCCTCAAGCCCGGCACGAACACCTGCATGGTGCGCAATGCCAACCTGGTGAACGGTCAGGACCGACCCCTTCCCGACACCCTGCAGCCGGACGTGAACATCGTGGTCGAGGGCGGTATCTGGACGACGCTGCGCACCGCAACGCAAGCCTTCAACGGCAACCCACGCGGCCGGGCCGACCAGGCGGACAGCATCCCCGGCGCACACGGGATGCTGCTCTTCAACAACGTCCGCGGCCTGCTGGTGCGCGGGGTCACCATCCGCCAGGGCACCCCCTTCGGCCTGCAACTCGCCGCCGTCTCGCATTTCCTCATCGAGGGCATCACCTTCGCGGATCATCACCGCGACGGCGTCCACCTCCTGGGCCTATGCAAGGATGGCATCGTGCGGCACATCCGCGGCGTCACCTACGACGACTTCGTCGCCCTCAACGCCTGGGACTGGAAGAACTACAGCACGGCCTTCGGCCCCATCGAGCGCATCCTCGTCGAGGACATCCGGGGTACCGACGAGGGTGCCGCCAGCCTGCGGCTGCTGCCGGGCGTCAAGCGCTTCGCCGACGGCTCCACCCTCGACTGCCCAGTGCGCTCCTGCGTCTTCCGCAACATCGCGGGGCTCTTCGACGTCAAGCTCTACGACCAGCCCAACCTCGAACTCGGGGCTGCCAACGACTTCTCGCAAGCCGTCGGCCAACTCGCCGACCTGCACTTCCGACAGGTGATCATCACCCGGCCGCAGGCGCCGGCGACCCTGCAGGTCCAGGCCAATCTCCACGGCCTGACCCTCGACGACGTCGTGCTGGCCTTCGCCGCCAGCCCGGCCTACCGCCTGGTCTCGATCGGCCCCCTCTCCATGACCTACAAGTTCGACCCCGTCGACCCCGCCAAGTGGGTCGAGGTCTTCGCTCCAGACCGGGACTGCAGCGCGCGCAACCTGGCCCTGCACAACGTCCGCCGGCGCGCGGCCGACGGCACGGAAACAGTCGTGACCGAGACCGATAGCCTGGTGCAGGTCATCGAACAGACGCTGAACCCGGACTACCCCAAGACCACCCCCCGCGGCGGCACCGGCAAGGGCACCTGGCGACGCTGACCGTCAGCGCCCTGGACGCCCTGGACGCCCTGGACGCCCTGGACGCCCTGGACGCCCTGGACGCCCTGGACGCTCTGGACGCTCTGGACGCTCTGGACGCCCTGGACGCTCTGGACGCTGTGGAGGGCGAAGCTCCACAGGGACGCACGTCCCGCTGAGCCGTGTGACGCCCTGGTCGCCCTGGTCGCCCTGGTCGCCCTGGTCGCCTTGTACGCCCTGGACGCTGTGGAGGGCGAAGCTCCACAGGGACGCACGTCCCGCTGAGCCGTGTGACGCCCTGGACGCTCAGGCCGCCCTGTACGCCTTGTGTACGCTGTGGAGGGCGAAGCTCCCCGGGGACGCACGTCCCGCTGAGCCGGTACCCCCCCCGGCCGCCTTGGCCGCCCTGTACGCCCTGTACGCTGTGGAGGGCCAAGCTCCCCGGGGACGCACGTCCCGCTGAGCCGGTACCCCGCCAGCCGCAGGTTACGGCGGCGCTGTGGGCGCCAGCTTGAGCACCCAGGCATGGGCACAGGGCGGGTTGGCGCGGGCGGAGCCGTCGCGGCGGGTGGTGAAAACGCCGTCGCCCTGCTCGTAGGGTGCCAGGGGACGGGTGCCGTAGATGGCTTCGCCGTTGACCTTCAGCCAGGCGCCGAGCTCCTTGAGGCGCGCATAGACGGTCGGATCGAAGGCGCCGTCGGGGCCAGGACCAATACCGACCAGATAGTTGCCGCCCCGGGCGACGATGGTGCAGAGGTTGCGGACCAGAACGCCGGCGCTCTTGAAGGCATCGTTCGGGAAGTAGTTCCACCAGTTGCCCAGCGGCATGCAGGTCTCCCAGGGGTACGGCAGGTAGTGCGGCGGAATCAGACCCTCCGGGGTGACGTAGTTCTCGTTGGGGCCTTTGATGGTACGGTCGACGACGATGAGGCCGGGCTGGTGCCGGCGCGCAACGGGAAGTCCGGGCGCCAATAGCTTGGACTGCTCCAGTCCGCCTTGGAGGCGTACATCCAGGCATTCAGGGCCTTGTGACGCAGATAAGGCCGGATTCTTCTGGACGCCAGCACGAGCCGCTGTTTACACCGCCCCCTCCGGTAGAAGCGTGACCCCGGGCATCGGAACAGCAGAAGGCAGGCAAGCCCATGGAAACGACCGTAGCGGACATTACGGAGGCCATCCGTACCCACCGCAGGGGCGCATTCGCAGGGCATCACGCAACCATACCAACGACCCTTGACGTGATCGGGCGGGGCACTATGCTGAACCGCTCCCTCGACCGATCGCCGTTGGGCGCTCCGGCGAAGTGATTCAGGCGACCTGGGTCAGTCTGTCAGTGAGTTCTGGGTGCGGCTGCGCCGAGCGCGCTCCTGGCATCTCGGGGGGAGATGGGTTGGGACTGGGGGGACGGGCCCGTGCTCAAGATCCTGATCATCGAGGATGACGATAATCTGCGCGCGTTTGTGGTGGACTACTTCACCCGGCGGGTCACCGGCTATACGGTGCTCAACGCCGCCGACCGGGCCGCAGCCCTGGGACTTATCCAGGACGAAGGGCCCGATCTGCTGCTCCTGGACCTGGGGATTCCAGCGCAGGCCGGGGCTCCGGCGGACGAACGGCAGGGCCTCGGCCTGGCGCGCTGGATCAAGCAGCACGAGCCGGGCGTGCGCGTGATCGTGCTCTCGGTGAGCGCTCGGCATGTGCCTGATCTCTTCGGTTTGGTCGACTGCTTCTTCGTGAAGAGCTTCAGTACCTACGCCATGGCGGAACCGGAATGGGAGAAACTGGCCGCCCGGGTGGCTGGCTTCATCGGCCATCTGGCCTGCCGCAGTCCCGCCATGCAGACTCTCCGCGCGGCCCTCCTGGGGCTGTCGGACCACGACCGGGTGGTCGTCTTCCAGGGGGAAGCGGGCGTGGGGAAACGTCACTGTGCCCGCCTGTTGAGCCAGGCATCCCGCCCGGGTGCGCGGTGGGTGGAACGGTCCTGCGCCGCGCCGGATATCGAGTCCTTCTTCCACGAACTCCCCGCCTTGCTGGCAGCCGAGGACACCGGTACGGTCCTCCTGCAAGGGATCGAGGAACTGCCTCTGAGTATGCAGGCGCAGTTGGCGGGCCTGCTGGCCTTGCACTCCGGCCCGGCCCGGCTGGTCCTGACGGCGAGCGACTCTCCCGCGAATCTGCGCCAGGCTGGCTGTCTGGGTGAGTCTCTGTGGCGGCGGCTCGACCCGCAGGTCGGCGGGGCGGCCCGGCTCCTGTCCGTGCCGCCCCTGCGCGAGCGGACGCAGGACCTCCGGGAGTTGGCGCGGCTCTTCCGCACACAGGCGGCCGAGGAGAGCCACCAGTCGCAGCCGCCCCTGCACCCGGACTGCCTTGAGGCCCTGCCTGACTACCACTGGCCGGGCAACACCGCCCAGTTCCAGCGCGTCTTGGCGCGGGCGGTCGCGGCGGCGCAAGGGAAGGAGATCCGGCCGGAGCACCTGGATGTGCCCTGGCCCGTCGAGCACGAGGCCTTCTGGCGCGCTGCGGCCGGGAAGCCTGCCCAGCAACAAGGGGTCTCCCTGCGGGACCGGCTCGCGTTCCGGGATCGGGAGAGGTTCGAGCTGGTCGTCGAGCAACTGACCGTGCCTGGTACGTCGGAGGAGAGGTGGGAGACCCGCGTGGATGGGGAGCCTGTCGAGATCCCCCATGGGCGGGTTCTGGGCCTCTGGGTCCTGCTGCTGCAGCGGGCGGGAGAGGGGCGGCGTGTGACTCAGGCCGACAAACCCCTTCTCTTCGGTGGTGACCCGCGGGAGGCCCGCCACAGGCAACTCCGGCCGCTGGTCCACGAGTTGCGCCAGGCTCTGCACGACGCACCCTTGCCCCCGCCACACAGCCGCCTGAGCCGCTTCATTACCTCGTTCGGAAACGAGGAGTACGGGTTGACCGAATCGGTGCGCTTTGCCTTCCTCCGCAGGATGGGGAGCCAAGCGGAACGAGCCCCATGAGACGAAGCCTGCCTCGCCCTAGATCCTGGCTCTGGCTTGCCCTGGGGGCGACCGTGGTCCTCAGTTCGGCCGGGATCTGGTGGCGGCGTTTGCCGCGGTCTCTTCCCACCCCGCCCCACCCCGGGTGGGCGCACGGCGGCGGGGATGCCGCCAGCACGCGCTGCTATCCATTCCCGACACGGGCCTCGGCGGCCGATCCCGTGCAAGGTTTCTCGGTCGGCTTGCGAGCCGTGCCGGTAGCACAGGCCGTGGAGACCCTCACCGAGATGCTGCTGGTGGGCCAGACCCGAGCGGGGGCCCTGCAGGTCCTCTGGTTTGACCCGCGGACGGATGACCTCGTGGCCAGCGATGCGCGGCTGCAGGAGAGCTGGCGCCTCTCGCTGCCGGGCGGTCCCTTTCCCCGCTGCCTGGGCAATGTCGATGGGGATGGCGCCGACGAGGTCCTGTTGGGGGACGTGGGGACGGACCAGGAGCGGGTCCTGGTGGTGGACGCGCAAGGCCGGAAGATCAAGGAACTGCTGGGCGAGCGGATGGGGAAGCTTCCGAGCGGGGAAGCGCTGACCGTCGAGGTCTGCCCCTGGACCGTGCTCGACGTCGGTCCGGAGCGGCGTAAATGCGTGGTGGCCAGCTGTAGGGGCATCAACGGCCTGCGGCGGGAGGTGCTGTTGTTTGACTACGCTACGGGGCGCAAGGTATGGGGCTATGCGTTGGGGCCACAGGTGCAGGCCGACATGTTCGCCTGCTCCGACCTGAACGGCGACGGTGAGAAGGAGATCCTGGTCGGCACCTATGCCATCGGCAACGGCCATAGGGCCAACGACACGGACGACCGCCACAGTTGCGTCGTCGCCCTCTCGGCGCAAGGCCGCCGTCTCTGGAACAGCCCGGCCCTCGGCGGCTTCTACACCTATGCTTGGCCCGCGATTGGCGACCTGGACGGGGATGGGCGTCCGGAAGTGGTCGTGCGCGTCGAAGCCAACCAGCCTCATCGTACGGAACTGGGGCGCGTACTGGTGCTGGAGCCGGACACCGGGGCTTTCCGCGGGCCACCGCGGGAACTGCCCACGAGCCCGCTGGGGCTGGCCTTGGGTGACGTGACCGGCGGCCCGGAGGCTGAGATCGTCGTCGGGGGTCGGGATGGCATCGTCCGGGTGTTCAGCCCGTCACTGCAGCTCCTGGAGGAGTTCCCCCACCGCGCGCCGGTCACGGTCGGCGCCCTCAACGACCTCGACGGCGACGGCAAGAACGAGATCGTGGCGGTGGGCCACGACAGCGAGGTGGTGGTCGCGGACGCCTACTGCGAGGAAGGACGCCGGGTAACGTCGTACCCCATCGATCTGTCGCGGCCGGCCCAGTACCTGCCCCAACTGCGTGTGGCCGATCTGGATCGCGACGGCCGGGCGGAGATCCTGGCTCTCCAACGGGGCAATCCCGCGGACCCGAGGGTCGCTCGGCTGTACGTATTCGCCGTTCACACCGCCGACGCGCCCCGCTCCCGCCAGCAGCGGCGGCTGACGCACGGCGAGGGACTGCAGGACTTTGCCTGGTCGCCCGACGGCCAGAACATCGCCGCTACGCTGGGGTCGCCGGACCAGCCGGGCTTCGGTCGCCTCGTCCGCTTCGCGGCGGATCGTCCGCAGGCCCGGGCCGTGCTCTGGGGCGGAGCGGACGCGTGCAGACCAACCTAGTCGCCGGACGGGACGCGCCTGGCCTTCCTCCGGCGGTCAGACAGGCCGGTGGAGGCAGAGGCGGACCCGGACCTGAACAGCATTGAGCCAGCCCAGCGGAACTCCCGCGCGGCCACCGACGTCTGGGTCGTCCCCGCCGGGGGCGGGGACGCGCTTCGCCTGACGAACTGCGGGGACAACCTCGACCCGACCTGGTCGCCCGACGGCCGCTCGCTGTTCTTCCGCTCCGCCCAGCCGGACGAGCACGGCCGCCTGGGGGGCTACGACCTGCGCCAGTCATCCGTCGAAGCTGGGGCCCAACCGACATGCTGGAACCTGACGACCCCTGATCTGCCCTCGGTGGAGTTCCTGGCGGCAGCCCCCTTGTCCCTTGTGCCGCCGTGCCTGGCCCTGGTCCGCCGGGAACGGAGCCCCTGCACCTACCGGGAACGGGATTGGGCTTTCGCTCGCCTCCGGGGGCTGGACCTGGGTCTGGGTTGCATGCGCGACCTCCTCTCGGACGAGGAGTTGCTGGCGGCCTTGCAGGATCCCCGGAACGGGGTGACGCCGGACCAACTCCAGCAGTGGCGCCGCAGCCACGATCTGCGCGCCCATGTACGCGACCTGGCGTGGTCGCCGGACGGGCAGCGGCTGGCCCTCGTCCTGTCGGTGGCGCGGCCCTACAAGGACCGGCCCTACTGCCCGACGGCGCCGACGGACCTCTGGACCTACGACGTCCGCAGCGCCGAACTCCGCCGCCTGACGGCCAACGACGATACCGAGGAGATGCACCCGCAATGGTCGCCGAACGGCCCCTGGCTGGCGTTTGCGGCGGAACGTAGCGATACGCAACCCGCGCAGCAGGAGGTGTGGCTCGTCAACACCCGGAGCGGGGACCGCCGCTGCCTCGGCCCGGGCGCGACCCCCCAGTGGCGGCCACTGCTGGTCCCGCCTATCGCGGGAGCCATGGCGGACCAACTGGCGCTGCTGCGCAACGGCGACCTGTGGACCCTCACCCTCGAGCCGCCGCGGCCGCCCCGGACGTGGCCCTTCTGGATGAAGCCCTTGCTGGGCGCGCTGGGCGGGGCGCTCTTCATGGGCTTATTCCTGGGGTTCCGCGTGCCCCGTCGGGTCGCCCGCTTGGCCTCCCGCTGGCTCGCGCCACTGCTGCCCAGAGGCACTCCCCAGGCTCTCCATTTCGGGGACCTGGCCGCGATCCTCGACCGTTTGGAGAGGAACCTGCACCAGCTCAGTCCGGCCCTGGAGATCCTGCCGGGCTTCGACGACGAGGGCGAGACGGACTGGGCCACGAGCGTGTCGCGTTGTCTGGCCATGCCGAGCCTCTGGGGCGCCCTGCAGAGGATGCTGGACGACGGCCAGCTCCTGCTCGCCGAAGAGCCGGCCTTCCGCCGCGCCCTTGGCCTCCTTTCGCCGGACTACCGGCCCCGGTTCACGCTCGCCTTCGACCGTTTCCTGCAAGCGATCCCGGTGCTGCGGCAGCACCAACAGCAACTCCTGCACCGCGCCGGCAGTGAGCTCAGCGCCGGAGCGGAACGGACGCGCTGGGCAGAGGCGGCGCGGCAGGAGATCAACGCCCTGCGCGCGCTGGTCGATCCCGATCCGACCGAGCGGCGGCATAACGGCCGGCGCGACTACGAGGACCCCGGGCGACTGTTCCGCGGGGCGGCGGAGGGGCCTGGGGATAGGGGCGACGGCCTGCTGCGCCTGGCGGAGCAGTCCAAGGCGGCGCTCTGGGTGGGTACTGTTCTTTTCCGTCTGCGGCGGTCCTTGCTCCCAGAGGCGGAGAGCCGTGGGCTGCGGCTTGACCTGCCGCAGGCTCCGGGGCAAGAAGGTGAGGACCGGGGTCCGCGTCTCTCGCCCCTGGCCCTCGTGCCGGGCGATCCGGGTACGCTGGAGACCATCGTGGACAACCTGGTCCGCAATGCTTTCCATGCCGTGAACCGGGAAGCGGCTCGGGGAGCGGTCCGGGAAGGCTACGGCGGACAGGTGACGGTCCAGATCCTGGAAGTCGGTGAGATGATCCACCTCACCGTCGCCGACAACGGCTGCGGTCTGAGCGAAGAGGAGGTCCTGGCTCTGCGGGAGGGTCGGCGGGGGCCGGGCCTGGGTCTGCGCCACGTCCGCCGCCTCGTCCGTGACTACCCCGCGGGCGCCTTCGAGCTGACCAGCCCCGGTCCTGGCCAGGGCGCGCGGGCGACGGTGAGTCTGCGGAGTCTGTGACGGCAGTTTTTCCTTCCCGCGCTCTCTAATAACGTTTCTCCTGTCATTCCTAACGGTTCACCCTCCGCCACTAACGCTTGCCTGGGTTACAGTTTAGTGGATGGAGTCACGGAACCCCCATGGAGTCAGCTGAACTGCGGACCAAGGAGAGACAGGAATGAAGACAAGGACACGGTTCCCGTATCTGGCGGCGGCAGGGGCTTTCCTGCTGCTCCTTGTTGGCGCCGGGATCAGCCCGGCCGCGGCGGGCGACCTCTACGTGGACGTCGCGGCCGCTGGCGCCAACAACGGCAGCAGTTGGGCCGACGCCTACACCGACCTGCAGTTCGCCCTGGCGGACGCCGTGGACGGGGACACCATCCGCGTTGCCCAAGGCACCTACACGCCGACGGCCGGCAGCGACCGGACCGCGACCTTCCAACTCCTGAGCAGCGTGACCCTTCTGGGCGGCTATCCCACCGGCGGCGGCACGCGCGACCCGAAGGTGAACGAGACCGTCCTGAGCGGCGACCTCGGCATCACGGGCGACACCAGTGACAACTCGTACCATGTGGTCACGGGCGGCGGCACCGACGACACCGCGGTCCTGGACGGCTTCACCATCACGGCCGGCAACGCCGACAGGGCGGACGAGTGGGAGAACAAGAACGGCGGCGGGGTGCACGTCGACAGCGGCAGCCCGACGCTGACCCGCCTGACCATCTCCGACAACTCCGCGAACTACTTCGGTGGCGGGATCTACACCAGTGGCTGGCCATGCAGCCCGACGCTGACCGACGTCACCTTCTCGGGCAACTCGGCCAGCCGCGGCGGCGGGATGTACGCCAAAGGCAATCCGACGCTGAGCCATGTCACCTTCAGCAACAACTCGGCCCTCGGCGACGGCGGCGGCATCGACATCGATTGCCCAGCGACCCTGACCAACGTCACCTTCTCCGGCAACTCGGCGGGCAACTCCGGCGGCGGCGTCTATGTAGACGACAAGGCCGGGCCGACGTTGACCCAGGTGACCTTCGTCAACAACCAGGCGGACGCCGACGGCGATGGCTACGGCAGCGGCGGCGGACTCCACAACAACGACGACACCGAAATGTGGATCCACAACACGATCCTGTGGGGAAACACGCCTGACCAGCTCGCCTGCAACAAGGGCAGGATCGTGATCACCGACAGCGTCGTGCAAGGCGGCTTGCCCGCGGACGAATGGCGCTTCGACGTCACGAACATCATCACGGGCGACCCCAGCTTTGGGGCGCTTGGCGACCACGGCGGTTACACGCAGACGATCCCGCTGCTCGCCGGCAGTTCGGCCATCGACGCCGCCAACTCCGCCTATGCAACGGACGCCGACCAGCGCGACGTGGCACGACCGCAAGGGGCAGGCTGCGACATCGGCGCGTACGAAGCGGATGCACCCCCGCCCGCCCTCAGCTTCATGAGCGCCGGCCAGAACGTCCCCGAAAACGTCGGAAGGGCGCGGGTGACCGCGTGGCTCTCGACCGTGACGACCCAGGACGTGACCTTCTATTTCGGCGTGGGCGGCACGGCAGTGAACCCTGATGACTACACCGTCCCCATGGGCTGGTGGCGAGTGACCATTCCCGCGGGCAGCCTGACGGGTGACGTCCCCATCGACATCGTCAACGACAGCGTTGGTGGCCCGAACGAGACCGTGGTCGTCTCCATGGACGGCGTGACCAACGCCACCTATGGTGCCGTGACCCAGCACACGCTGACCATCGTGAACGACGATCCCGTCTCCGATCCGGCGACCAGCCTGCTCAGCGGCCGGGTCACGGACGCCGGTGGTCCGCGTGGTGTGGCGAGTGTGTTAGTCACCGCCACCCCTGCGGGCAACGGCAAGGCCAGGACGGCGGTCAGCGACGACGGCGGCTATTACTGCTTCGCCAGGCTGCTGCCCGGCACCTACACGGTCACTGCCTCGAAGACTTGGTCCGCCTTCGCTCCGGGGCCGGGCAGCGACGAAGCGGCACCGGTGGTCACGGTGTCATCCGCACAACACGGGGTGGTGGACTTCCGGCGCGTCGGCCGGGTCATGGGCTGGCCCGCCATCGCGGTCGAGTCCCCGAACGGCGGCGAGGAATGGGCGGCCGGCACGACCGAGACCATCGTCTGGTCTGCGTTCGACCTCGACTCCAACGTCAGGATCGAGCTGTCGCGCGACGGCGGCAACACCTACACCACTCTGTTCGCGAACACCGTGAACGATGGCCAGGAGACCTGGCCCGTGAGCGGACCGGCCACGGGCCAGACCCGCATCCGGATCTCGGGGATCGACCCCGACGTCGCCGACGTGAGCGCGGTGAGCGCTGGCGACTTCGCCATCACGGAGACTGACACGACGCCGCCCGTGCTGACCGCGCCGCCCGACGTTACGGCCGAGCAGGCCAGCGCCGCGGGCACGGCCGTAGCCCTGGGTACGCCGCAGGTCCACGACGACACCGACCCGAATCCCACCGTCACCAACAACGCTCTGCCGATCTTCCCGCCGGGCACGACGACGGTGACTTGGACGGCCTCCGATGCCGCGGGGAACACCGCTACCGCCACGCAGAGGGTGACTGTCGTGGACCGCGTCGCGCCCCGGATCAGCCGTGTCACGGCGAGCCCGGACCAACTCTGGCCGCCCAACCACCAGATGCTCGACGTCAAGGTGACCGTCAACGCCAGCGACGCCTGCGATCCCGCGCCGGTGGCCACGATCCTCAGCGTGACGAGCAGCGAACCGGTCAACGGCCTCGGCGATGGCGACACGGCGCCCGACTGGGTGATCACGGCTGGCCTGACGGTGAAACTGCGCGCCGAGCGGGCGGCAAAGGGTGCAGGGCGGGTCTACACGATCGCGGTTGCTTGTACGGACGCCTCCGGTAACCGTTCCACCGGGACGGTGAAGGTCAGTGTGCCGCGAAACCAGGGTGGTAAGTAGGTCCCCTTGGGCCGTCGTCGCGGAGAACCGCGGCGGGTTTGGTTAGCGGCATGGATGGCCGGCGCGCGTACCCTCGTGCGCCGGCCTGCCATGTGCGGTCCCTTTGTCGGCGTCCGCGTCCTCAAGCCAGCGCAGCCGCTTGCTCTCCGAGAGGTGGCGCTCGGCTCGTTGCGACGTCCGCTCGCAGTCCGAGCGGGTGGTGGCAAGGCGAGCCAAGGTTGCCGCCGAGAGGGTTGAAGGTCTGCATCAGGCCTTCATAGGCGCTCTTGTAGGCGCGGTCGGCGGCAGCGAAGGGGCTGTCGGTTCCGGTCACCCAGTCGCGCCGCCGGTTCCAGTCGTAGCGCTCCGGGCAGAGCGGCCAGGAGTCGATGCCCCACTGCGTGCTGGCTTGCCAACTGATCAGCAGCCCGACCTTCCAGTCCTGCCATTCGACGAGCTTCCCGGGCACCGCCGGATCGGTCGGCGGGGTGTACTCGGCGCTCGGAGCATAGGCGCCGGCGAAGGCGCTACCCGCGGCGGGTGCACCCTCCACAGCCCGCAGTTGCAGGGACTGCAGTAGCACCTGCGGCAAAGCGCGCGCCATGGGGGCAATCAGCTTCAGGCGCATCCTCGAATCCCTCCTGGTTCGGCATTACGGTACCGTACACCACCGCGCGGCTCGGTGTCACGGATGGGGGAGAGGCTATGATGATGCAGTACTGGCAAGCTCAGATGGCCAGGCTCTGTCTGGGCCTGGCGGCGGCGACCGCCGTCGCGCACGGCGCGGACACCTGGACGGTGCTGTCCGATTTCGATCAGGTATCGCGGTCCTGGGCGCCCGACTCGGGCCCCGCGCCGACGGTGCAACCGACGACGGCGGCAGCGCACGGGGGCCAGCGGGCCCTGGCGGTCACCCTGGCGCTGAGCGGTCAGGGCCGCATCGTGCGCGCCACCTGGCAGATCGATGTCAGTGACCTACGCTGGTCGCCGGAGAGTCGGCTACGCTTCTGGCTCAAAGGCAACGCGCTGGCGCAACGCCCCCACGGCGGCATTCTGCTGGTCGAAGCCGGTGGTCGGAGCGGGGGCGGCGACTCGCACTGGCTGCTGCCGATCCCCGGCGAGACCTACGCCGACCCGGAATGGCACCCGTTCGAATCCGTCCCGGTCAGCCAGGCGACCAACCCGGACTGGGCCCCCGATGCGGATGGCAAGGTGGATCCCGCCCGCATCGTGAAGCTGCTGTTCGTGGCCCAGCAGGAGGCGCCACCTGAACTCACCCGCGAGTTCACCGTCTACCTGGACGACGTCGAGGCCAGCCAGGTCGAGACGCTGCCCATCACCTGGTCCGCGGCCGAAATCGAAGCGCAGCCAGACCACATCACCCCGATCTGGCGCGGCTTCAAGGGCCGCAAGCGCGAGCAACCGGCCCTGGTCACCTTCGGCGACCTCAACGGCTGGCGCGTGGCGCAATCCGGTGGTGCCGAAGCCACCCTCCTGCGCTCGGTGGAGGAGCCGTGTCACGAAGACCTGCGCTACCAGGCCAAGCTCGTCTACCGCAGCCGCGACGGCGCCGGCCAGATCGACCTCGTGCCGCCGCAGCCCATCCCGGTACGGGGTCCGTTCAACGCGGCCGGAGCCTGGGTGTACGGCAATAACTGGTCCTGGATGCCGGATCCCGGCACCCCGCCCGTCAACGTCTGGTTGCGCTTCGTGGACGCCGCGGGCCAGCGGCACCGCCTCGACCTGGGAGTGGTTAACTTCAAGTTCTACGGCTGGCTCTCGAAGCGCCTCCGCGACGACCCGGCCAGCGACCCCGGACACGAGTTCTGGGGCGGCCCCAACGATGGCCGGATACACTGGCCGGCCCAGCTCGAGGCGATCGAGGTCCGCGGCGGCTACAACCGCGAACCGCGGACGCTCTACATCGAGTCTGTGGCGGTGTTCGAAGACGACATGGCCAAGCCCAGGTTCCATCCGAGTCGCATCGAGAATCTGCCCTTCCCGACGACGCCGGACACGATCCAGCCCACGCTGGAAACGCCGACGACGGTACGGCTGACGCAGGAGGGCGATGCCTTCGTGTTCGCGGCGCAGGGCGACGAGAGCGTGATCTGGCGCTACCAACCGGCGACGGGCACCCTCAGCGATCTGACCGTCGCGGTGGCCGGACGACCCGCCTTCCGCCCGTGTACCGAAGCCGGCCCGGTGGTCCGCCTGGGCAGCGGCGAGCATGAACCCGGCGACGCCACGGTCGTCCGCACCCTGCGCTCGCTGCGCCGCAAGGGCGACACCGTGGTCGCCCACTGGCGAGCCACGCAGGGCGACGCGCACGCGGACTTCGCGTTGACCCTGCGCGCCCGCGGCAAGTCGCTGATCGTCGACTGGTCGGCCACGCCCGGCCAGGTCACGGCGCTGCGCCTGGGGCGAGCCGAGAACGTCCCGGCACACAAGCTGTTCCGCGTGCCCTACCTCGCCATCCACAACGAGGGCCCCGGCGTACTCCTGACCAACGACACCTTCGCACTGACGCTGCTCGACTGGTACAACACCGAGGCGTCCCGCTTCTACACCGCCTGCAGCTCGGGCGCCGACCAGACCGCGGTGATGAACGGTGGCGCGCTCTATGACCTGCTCACCGACGGCCGCCGCAATGCCCTCGGCGAACGCCAGTTCATCAACGTCTCCTCACGCTTCGAGGAGGTCCTGCCGACGATCCCGAACCCGCCCTCGACCCAGGCGGCCGTACTCCGCGAGCGGCTCTATTGTCACATCGGAGCCCTGGGCGCCGACCGCTTCGACCGGCACCTCGCCATGTGGCGCGAGTACCACCGCAAGGGCATCCGCAACGTCCGGGTCAGCCACCATGAGGACGCCTGGAGCAACGCCGCCGATGTTGGCCAGGGGGGCCAGGAGTACACCCTATGTACCGAGGCCTCCCCGGAAGTCGGCGATGCTGCCCTCATGGCCTACTGCCAGGCGCTGCGCGAGCTGGGCTACCCCATCGGCCTCTATGAGAACTTCACCGACTACAACCCCCTCGGCGCTTCGTGGGACCTGCGCAACGCCGCCCGTAACTCGTTCGGGGAGCTGATGCGCGTCTGGCCGCCGACCTACGCCATCCGGCCGCTGAAGGCCCTGGACATGGCCCTGGATTACCCCCGCCGCGTGCAGCGCAAGTTCGGCACCAACACCGCCTACCGCGACTGCCACACCGCCTACCCGCCCTGGGGTCAGGTCGACTGCCAAGCCGGCACTCCGGGCGCCGGGAAGCTCTCGACCAGCTTCCGCGCCTGGGGAGCCCTGCTGCTGGATGGGCACCGGGCCTATGGCGGCCCGATCTTCAGCGAGGGCGGGCACCACTGGTTCTACGCCGGCCTGGTCGATGGCAACTACGCGCAGATGGGCATCCCCGATGCCGGCAATGCCCCTCTCCTGCTCGATTTCGACCTGCTGAAACTACACCCTCTCGAGGCCGACATCTCGATGACGCCGGGCTGGTCCTGGGGCCAGAGCGTCTGGCACTGCCTGGCTGCAACCATCGCCTATGGGCATATGGGCTTCCAGCCCTTCGGCGACCTGCCTCTGGCAGCGCGCTACTACTACCTCATGCAGCAGCTCCAGTCGCGCTACATCATGACCCCGGTGCGCGAGATCCGCTACCACCACCAGGGCCGCCTCTACACCACCTCCGAAGCGCTCAAGGTCGACGCCAACCGCTCGAACCAGGTCCGCGTCCGCTACAGCAACGGCCTCGACGTGGCGGTCAACACCAACGCTCAGGAGCGCTGGCAGGTGGAGATCGGCGGCGACCGGCGTGACCTGTCGCCCTACGGCTGGGCAGCCGCAGCCGAAGGCTTCGTGGAGTACTGCACGGAGGTCGACGGCCGCCGTATCGGCTATGTGGACTCCCCGGCCTACCGCTTTGCAGACGGCGGCGGCCGCTGGCACGACTTCGGCCCGCTCGCCACCGACGGCGCCGTCGCGCTGCTCTTCGAGGCGCCCGGCCGGATGCGGCTGATCCCACTGGCGCAGGTCACCTCGGTCAGCCTCACCTTGCCGGCCACGGCGCGCCTCGAACCCATCGACGCTGCCGGTGCCCGCATCGATGGCGCTGCCGCCCAGCCGCAACGCAATAGTGAACGCGTGACACTCCCAACCGCCGGGATCGAGGCCTGGCTGATCAGCGAACCATGAGCGCAGCAACCGGGTGCTGCACTCAGCGGGTAAGGCGAGTCCCCGACCTCCGACCTCCGACCTCCGACCTCCGACCTCCAACCTCCGACCTCCGACCTCCGACCTCCGACCTCCGACCTCCGACCTCCGACCTCCGACCTCTGACCAATGACCCCTGACGACAGGACTCCTACCCATGCGCGCCATCATGCTGATGTTCGACTCGCTGAACCGCCGGATGCTCTCGCCCTACGGCTGTGACTGGGTCCAGACGCCTAACTTCCAGCGTCTGGCCGACCACGCCTGCACCTTCGCCACGAGCTATGCCGGCAGCATGCCTTGCATGCCGGCGCGGCGCGAACTGCACACGGGCCGCTATAACCTGCTGCATCGGAGCTGGGGGCCGCTCGAGCCCTTCGATGATTCCATGCCGGCGATGCTGCGCGACCAGGGCATCCTCGCGCACCTCATCAGCGATCACTACCACTACTGGGAGGAGGGTGGCGCCAACTACCACACGCGGTACAACTCGTGGGAGATCGCGCGCGGACAGGAGGGCGATCCCTGGAAGGGCGACCTGCGGCTCAAGGACCTCCCGCCGAGCCGCAACAACGAGCATCGCGGCGGCCCGTGGCTGCGGCAGGACTGGGTCAACCGCTCGCATCTGACCCGGGAACAGGATCTGCCCCAACCCATGACCTTCAGTCTGGGCGAGTCCTTCCTGCGCCAGAATGCCGGCGCGGACAACTGGTTCCTGCACCTGGAGACCTTCGACCCGCACGAGCCCTACTTCTGCCCGGAGCGTTTCCGGCAGCTCTATCCGCCGCCGCACGACCCGCTGCACTGGGACTGGCCCCCCTATGGCCGCGTCACCCAGACCCCGGAACAGGTTCAGGACATGCGCCACCAGAGCGCCGCGTTACACACGATGTGCGACCATTATCTGGGCCGTGTCCTCGACCTGATGGACGAGCTCGACCTGTGGAAGGACACGATGCTGATCGTCAACACCGACCACGGCTTCCTGCTGGGCGAGCACGACTGGTGGGCCAAGTGTGTCGAGCCGTTCTACGACGAGGTCATCCACACGCCGCTGTTCATCTGGGACCCGCGTTCCGGCGTGCAGGGCGCCCGGCGCCAGAGCCTGGTGCAGACCATCGACCTCCCGGCCACACTGCTGGAGTACTTCGGGGTGGAGCGGCCGCGCGACATGCAGGGGCAGCCGCTGCGCGACACCATCGCCCACGACACTCCCGTCCGTGAGGCGGCCCTGTTCGGCCTCTTCGGCGCGCACGTCTGCTGCACCGACGGCCGCTACGTCTACATGCGCGCCAATGCCACCCCGGAAAACCAGCCGCTGTACGAGTACACCCTGATGCCGGCACACATGCGAACAGCCTTCGCGGTCAACGAGTTACAGAATATCGGCCTGCAGGAGCCCTTCCCCTTCAGCAAGGGTTGCCGGACGCTGCGGATCGAGGGCCGGGCCTGGGCCAAGGCCAGTGACTTCGGCACCCTGCTCTTCGACCTCGACGCCGATCCGGGCCAGCAGCAACCGCTGCACGACCCCGCCATCGAGCGGCGCATGACGGACCATCTCGTCCAGCTCATGCGCGCCAACGCCGCCCCGCCCGAACAGTTCGTGCGGCTGGGGTTGCTGAGCTAAGCGGCCTCACGCCGCGGCCAGATGCGGTCCACGGCGAAGCCGACGCCGAAGCAGACCAGGTTGCAGATCACTGGCCAGAGCAGAAAGTTCACCCCCGCGGCGTCCTTGGGGATCGAGGATACGAGGGCGAGGTTCGGACTGACCTGCAGGAAGACCTTCAGCACCGCCAGGCAGACGTACGAGGCCACCACGCCCAGCACGCCGGCCCACGGGTTGACCTTCCGCGGCAGGAAGGCCAGGGCCATGAGCCCAAGTATACCGCACGTCGAGACCGCCATCACCTTGGCCCAGACGATCTGCGCCAGTTCGATCTGCATGAACAGGATTGCCATCGCGATAGCCAGCACGCCCCAGACCACCACCAGCGACTTGGCCACGAAGAGGTAGTGCCGGTCCTCTTTGCCCTGACCCCAGAAGCGCTTGTAGAAGTCCTCCAGACAGACCGCCGAGCAGGAGTTCATGCTCGAGGAGATCGTCGACATCGCCGCCGCGAAGAAGGCAGCGATGACCAACCCCGCCAGCCCGGCCGGCATCCGCGTGACCACGAAATATGCGTACAGCGAGTCCAGACGCTTGGCCTGCTTGAGCATCTCGACGGCCGGGTCCGGGTTGGCCTGGTAGTAGACAAACAACGCCACCCCGATGAAGTAGAAGAGGTAACCCAGCGGGATGTAGCCCAGGATCGACATCCAGACGCTGACGTTGGCCTTGTGCGTCGATTCCGCGGTGAGATAGCGCTGCGTCATCTCCTGCTGCGTGGCATAGATACGGACGGTCTCGAAGAGGGTCTGCAGCACCAGCCAGAGGGTCACGACCTGAGTTAGATCCGTACTCCAGTTGAAGGTACGGAACTTGTGACTGGCCTTGGCCGCGGCCCAGAAGTCGACTCCGGGTGCGAAGATGAAAAACAGTGTCGCGACGGCGCCGATGATGAAGATGAACACCTGGATGACGTCCGTCCAGATGACGCCTTTGATGCCCCCGAGCACGGTGTAAACAACGCAAACGACCCCCATCACCACGATCGTGCCGATCAGGTGTGCACCGGTGACTACGGAGAAGGCCAGAGCCGGCAGGAAGAGCACCAGGCCCATCCGGCCGACGGAGAGCAGGACAAAGCCCACCGCCGCTATCAGCCGTGAGGACACATGAATGCGGCGCTCGAGGAACTCGTAGACGCTCAGGCAGCCAGAGGCGCGGAAGCGCGGCAGGACATAGCCGGTGATCAGCAGCGCAGTCACGAGCAGGAAGGGCAACTGCACCGTCCAGATGAGGTCAGCGGCCCCGAACGAGACGGCCGGCAAGGCCATCATCGTCAGCGACGATAGATACGTGCCCAGCAGCGAGATGCCGACCAGCCAGTGATGCACCTTACCTTCACCCGTGAAGTAGCCGGCGGAGCCACCTCCGGAACGCCCGCACCAGATCCCTACCGCCAGCATCGCCACCAGGTAGAGGGCAAGCACCGCGTAGTTGATGACGCCGAAATCGGGGTGCACTAGCGCTGCGAGGCTGGGTGGCATGGTCGCGTCCTCATTCCTGCGGGAGCGGCACGGCCTGCGGACGGCGCAGCCTGGCCTGCTCCTCGGTCTCCGGCGCCCGCGGCGAAGTCTGCGGGCGTCCACGCCGCCTAACCTAGCGCCAGTGGCGCCAAGTGGCTACCTCGTGCCGCCGGAGGACGGCTCGGGAGAGCCGCCCCTACTCCGGATCCGGCCCTCCCTGGCCTGAATGGCCAGGGAGGGTGTTCCGTACCCACTCCCGCAAGCGCTGTCGCTCGGCGGTATCGCGCCGCACCCAGGAGTCAGTGTGGTTGCGGTAACGCAGATCGACAAAGGTGAAGCGGCCTTGGGGGCAGGCTGCGGCCAGGTACTCGCGCGTGGCGCGGCTGGAAACCTCGTGGCTGATGAACTGGGGACGCCCGCCCAGACGCTGGAGCCGCCGCGCCGCCGCCGCGCGGTCGCTGCCCGGATAAGGCCAGGCCAGAACACCGTCGTAGTGGCTGTGGCAGATGAAGCCGCACCAGAGCGCGGCGATGGCATCGTCGTGCAGGCCGATGTAGTTGCAGGCGATGGCGCCGCGCGAGAAGCCGGCCAGGAGCACCGCCTGCGGATCGCCGCCGTACTGCCGGCAGACCTCTGGCACCACCGTCAGGCAGTAGGCCACCGTCGCCTCGACGTCACCCCACCACTGCAACTGGTGGTGCTGCCGGTCGGCACTGATAGTGGGTAAGCAGACCCAGATGAAGCCCTTGCCGCCGCTACTGCCATAGCCCAGCCCGCAGTCTTCGACCTTACCGGTGCAGGTGTCTCCATACGCGTTTTGGTAGGGGCCGTTGCCCGCGTACTCAACGATCACCGGGTAGCGCCGCCCAGGCTCCCAGTCCAGCGGCAGATAAAGCGTGTGGTAGACCGCGGTGCCCGCATACTCGGCGGCGACGGCCCTGACCCGCTTCCCGGCCGCCGGGGTCCCCTCCGCCAGCGGCGGCACGGTCAGGTCCAGCGGCACACTGCGGATGTCGGGCCACTCCTCAGCCCCGGCGCTCAGGGCTGCTGCCAGCAGGGGCAAGGTGAAAGCCAGGCCGGTCGGGGTGAGTGTCATTGCAGGCTCAATCCGGGATTCCGCCCGAAACACACCCCGGTACAGGACGGATCGACGGCAACACTCCGCGCCGGACCCGAGAGGATGTTGCCGTCGACCAGCAGGTCATGCCCCTGCGGGCCGAACTCCACCGCGTGCCGACACCCGGCGCCCGTGACGAACAGGTTGTCCTTCAGGATCACCGGACCATAGGTACCGTTCGGTTGGTGCAGCGTGAAGTAGATCTCGCTGTAGCGCTCATAGTCGCCGGTCTCGAAGCTGCGCCGCCCCCGCTGCGGGTCGCGCTCGCACTTCGTCGTGTTATGGACGAAGATGTTGCCCTGGAGGATGATGTTCCGCGGCTGGTTGATCCAACTACCGCGTCCGCCGTTACGGAAGGTGTTACCGATGATGGTGACATCCTCGCTGGACTTCTCGACGCTCATCACGCGCGAACCGTTCGTGCCATCGACAGTGTTGCCGGTGACCGTGGAGTTGCGGCAGTACTCGGCCAGGAAGAACGCCCCCATGCGGGAACCCGTGATCTGGTTGCCGGCGAAGACGTTGTTGTGACAGCGCTGAATGTGCATGGTGTCGCCCAGGGCGCTGAGCGTACACCCCGAGACCGTCGTGTTGCGACAGCAGACCAGGTCCACGCCACCTATGCCCGGGCCAGCGCCGATCGGGACGTAGAGGTGGTAAAACGCCTGCGACAGGTTCACGATCAGACCGGCCTCTTCCCCCTGTCCAGCGAACCGCAACGGCTCGCCCCCGGGGCTCTCGGACACCTTGATGTGGTCCGCCGCGCTCGCCACGACGTAGTACTTGCGGCCGCGGACCACATTGGGCGGTAAGCGTCGCCCGAAGAAGCACACTGCCTGGTCTGCCCCACCGTGGGCGGACAGCGCAACGGGCGCGCTCCCATTGTCGAAGCCGACGCGGTCGTCGCCTTCACGCAGACGGAGCTCGCGTCGCACCAGATCCTGGCGGAAGTGCAACCAGGCTAAGTCCACCTCTGCCGAGGTGTACTCGGCCGCAAAGACGAGGATCTGCCAAAGCAGGCCGTAGTCCCACATGAACTTGCCACAGTCCCGCAGACGGCAGTCGCGCACCGCAATGTTCTCAGCGAAAGTCTGCACCGCCGACTCCGACTCCGGCTGGGCGGCGCCCTGCACGGTGATCACGGCGCCCGCGATGCGCTCGCCCTGAATACCGCGGAAAGTCAGATTGGCCGTACGCCCGCCGGGCGTGGTGCTGAACACCAGCACCCGCGTATTGGCGCTGGGAGCCCACGAGTTCGCCGGGCGGCGGTAGTCAAAACAGTGTCCGCAGAAGGCCCCTCCCTCCCAGGCGAAATCGCTGACGTCCTCGCCACTGAAAAGCACCAGGCGGGCCCCGGCGCCAAGCTCATCGGGGAGGTGGAAGCGCGCACCGTGGGCCTGGACGGTGGTCCGCGAGCATAACGCGACCGGCGTCGCGCCCCGCACACGGTAGTCGCCCGGCGGGATCGTCACTACCCCGCCGCCGCCCTGCCGCACTGCCGCAAAGCAGCGCTGCAACGCCTCACTGTCGTCCCTAACCCCATCGGCCGCCGCACCAAAATCAGCCAGTGTGTAAAGCACGTCGCTCACCCACTCCCGTAGTCGCTATCGTGTGGGCCCGGCGGCCATCATGGCAGCTTTCCGAACTCGACAATCAGCTCGTTGACCTGGCGCCGCTGCGCCACCATGGCGCCCGCCGTGCTCGGGTAGTTCGTCATCGACACCGAGATCTCGGGGCCGACCGTGAGCGCCGCCGTGGCCCGTTGGCGCAGTGCCTCCGGTGCCTGCGGGCCCTTCCGCGTTACCAGATCCTGCAGCATCCGCAGGGCGTCGTAGTCCTCGACCCCATCGCGCATGATCTCGAAGCGCAGGCCGGTGAGCGGCCCCCGCGGCCCCGGATAGAGGAAGTAGCCATCGCCCTTGCGGCCACCGTCGTTCCACGGCGCCTGCGGCCAGCGCTTCTCGGCCGGCAGCGGGTCCATGCTCCGCGCCGCGAAATCAGGCCAGTGATTGATACCCCAGTACAACAGGCCGTCGGCGCGGCGCTGGAACGTCTGCCAGAAGAGCACGCGGTGGGCCGCGCCGGGCTGGTCGAGGAAGAAGTTGGCCCAGGGCGCCTGCGGGCCACAGCAGACGTACCACCAGACCTCTTCGCCGAGCTTGCGGCGAGCGGCCGCGACGCCGTCATCGTAGTGCGACGTCAGCGGGCACCAGATGCCAGTGCTGCCCTGCAGCGCGGCGTAGCTCTGCGGGGCGGCGGTGATCAGGGTGCGCAACCCGGGCCAGCCCTGCCGCGCCAGTTCATGGAAGCGCGCGATCTCGGCCAGCAGTGTGGCGTCGTTGCCGGCGGGCTCGTCATAGGCCTGCAGATAGGCCCGCGCCGCCCAACCGCGAGCGCTGAAGTGCTCATGGGCCAGACGGAAGAAGCGGATGACGGTCTGGGCGTACTCGGGGCTGGCGGGGTCCAGGGTGACGGTCTCCTCCTTGCCGGTTACCGCGTCCTGCACCGTGAAACTGCGGAAGTACGTGCCGAACCAGTGCACATCGGCGACGTTGAAGGCGGTCATGCCGCGCTCCATGCCGTAGCCCACATAGGAGTCCCACAGCTCCCAGTCGACCTGCAGCTCACCCTGGGCATCGCGCCGCAGGCGCACGAAAGGCTGGTCGTGCCACTCGGCGGCATCGATCGGAGCCAGGCGACTCTCCAGGCAGAGATCGAGATAGCGGCGGTACACTTCGGTGGGGATCTCCTTCAGGCCGTAGGCATTGCGGATGGTGTGACGGAACACCCAGAAACTGGTGGGTAGATACGAACTGGCCGGCAAGGCGAAATCGTACACCTGCAGACGCACTGGCAACGTCGCCGTCCGCGCCGCGGACTGCACCTCCAGCGTACCCGTATACTCGCCGGCCGGCGTGCCGGCAGCAGGAACCGCAAGCGTGACCCACAGCATGGGCAGGCAGTCGGGCTGACTGCTGAAAGGCTGCTCCTCAAAGAGCGGGTCGGGCCAGGTCTGGCCGTCGACCACGACGCCGCCCGCCCAGCGCACCGTGGCCGCCGTCGCCGGCAGGCGGGCACCGCCCGGACCGGCCAGGTCGGTCATCCGCGCGGTCAACGGCTGGCCATCCAGGCCGAGGACCAGCGCCGCGAACGACTCCCGTTCGCCACGGGCGGCAAAGATCGATACAGCCGTAGCCGCCTGCAGGGCCTGCCAGCGCGCCGCATCCGCGAAGTCCGCCGGCGTGGGGCGCTCTGAGGGCTCCAGCACGCGCAGCGCCAAGGCCCCCTTGGCAATGCGCTGGGTGGCTTCAGCCAGGCGCTCACGACGCTCGGCCTCCAGGTGCACGGCCGAACCCACCATGACGTCGTCGAACCACGCGGTCCCGGGGCCGGCCTGAGCCCGCAACTGCAGCTCGAAGCGCTCGGTTCCAGGCGGCGGCGTCCAGGTGAACTGGAAGGGGGTCCAGACGCGGGCCAGCGGCAGCGGACTCTCCCAGGCGGAGATGACCTTACCATCGGCGCCGACGTTATAGACGCAGGGGTGGGCGACCATCTCAGCATCGCTGCGGTACCAGCCCCGAATCTGGTGCAGGCGGCCCGGCTGCACCGCCTGAGACAGGTGCTGCCGCCCCATGTAGTAGTCGCCGGCCGTAGTCAGCCGGACCCGCAGACACCGACTCCCCGCGTGCGCCTCGCCCTCCTGCCAAACCGCCTCGCCTTCCCCCCTGCCCTCCATCCCCAGCGACCAGCCCGCCGGCGCGGCTCCAGCCGCCTCCTCAAACCCCGGGTTCGCCAGCCAATTCTCGTCCTCGGCCGCGCTCAGAGCGGCTGCCAGCAGCAGCCCGCTCAACACGATCCCCCGTCCCATCCGGTATCCATCCATCGCCGTGACTCCTTTTGCCAACACCGGTAAGGTAGCACACCTTCACCATCCAGTGACGAGGCCCCGTCCCCAACTAGGGCGGTCTCAAAAGAGCGTCTCCCGCAGGCCGCCGTCCGGGAGCCCCGTCGGGCTTCGGGAAACAGCCCTGCGCCGGCTCATCCGCGTCAACCTAAGCCGCGGGGTACAAAGCTGCGTCAAGCCGCAGGCACTCCAAAGCTCGGCCTCATGGCCAGCGCGGTATGGCACCGAGTCCCGGCAAGGACGGGACTCCTTGGACTGCGGCGGCTGGACGCCGCTTTCGAGCGGGCACCGCACACTCAAGGGGCCTTAGGTTGGCGCGGATGTGCGCCGGGCAACGCCGACCCTTGCAGCCGTTCGCTGACTGCGGTATACTCCGCCTGGAACGCGGGTGTGGGAAAGACCGTCGTCCGGAGACGACCCCCTCCACCCCGTCACGAAAGGGTTGCCCCATGCGTGCTTCCTGCCTGCTGATGCGGGCCATGCCGTCCCCCCTCCGCCCTCTGGTCAGGCTGCCCGTCGCGCTGGCCGTCGCCCTGGCGCTGCTCGCCAGCGGGCTCCATGTGCAGGCGGCTCCCCCGGGCAAGCCCATTGTCGCTAAGCTGGCCGACATCCTGTCGCCGGAGCATCCCCATACCCGGACCTGGCAGTTCTTTGCGGCGAAGGTCAAGGAGAAGACCGGCGGCCGGGTCGAGATCCAGGTCGCCCACAGCGCCCAGCTCGGCCAGACCAAGGAGCTCTACCAGTCGGTGCAGATGGGGAGCATCCAGATGGCCAAGATCCCGACCGCCTTCGCCAGTGAGTGGATCCCGGAGGTGAAGGTGTTCGACCTGCCGTACCTCTTCGCCGACCGCGCCGAGCTCTGGCGTGTCCTCAACAGCCCGGTCGGCGACCGCTTCCGGGGTGACATCTATGGCCGGCAGGGCATGGTCGGGCTGATGTGGGTCGACGACGGTTGCCGCAGCGTCTACGCCCGCCAGCCGGTGCGCCGCCCGCAGGACCTGGCCGGGCAGAAGATCCGCGTCCAGCCCAGCGAGATCCAGATCGAGGCCCTCCAGGCCATGGGCGGCATCCCGACCCCGATGGCTTTCGGCGAGGTCTATCTGGCCCTGCAGCAGAAGGTCCTGGACGGCGCCGAGAACTCGCCGGTGCTGTTCTGGACCTCGAAGCATTGGGAGGTCTCGAAGGTCTACTCCCTGACCGAGCAGTTCTGGTCGGTGAGCACCTTGGTGGTGAACAAGGGCTGGTGGAACAAGCTGCCCGAGGACGTCCGGGGCCAGATCCGCGCCGCGGCGACCGAGGCCGAGGGCTACTTCCAGGAGACTTACACGGCCGACGAGGCCAAGGCTCTGGATCAGCTCAAGGGCAAGGGCGTCGAGATCGTCACCGACGTGGACCGCGCTGCCTTCCTGGCCCGCGTCCAACCCGTCTATGAGAAGTTCGTGCGCAAGAACGGCAGCGAGCTGCTCGAGCAGGTCAAGGCCGCCAAGGGTACCGCTGCCAAACCGCCTACCCCGGCTGTCGCGCCGGCGAAGTGAGCGCTTTCCCAGGCAGGTGACAGCATGCGCAAGGTCTGCGGTCAGCTCGTCGAAGGGCTCTGCGCCGGCGCCGTCCTGGCGTTGACGCTGGTCGTCTTCCTGCAGGTCCTCAACCGCTACTTCATGAAGACCCCGCTGCCGTGGTCAGAGGACCTGGCCATGCTGCTGTTCCAGTGGGTGGCCTTCCTCGGCGCGGCCTTGGCGGTCAGGCGCTGGCAGCACTTCGGCATCGAAACCGCGGTCAAGGCCTTGCCGCAGCGGGCGCACCGCTGGCTGGCCTGGCTGGTGCCAGTGCCCATCGCGGCCGTGGCGGTGACCCTGGTGATCCAAGGCGTGATCATGGTCCGCCTGAGCGTGCCGCGGACCTATGCCAGCCTGGGTATCTCCTACCTCTGGGCCTACCTGCCCATCCCGATCAGCGGCACGCTGATGCTGATTTACCTGGGGCAGCGGGTGGCCCGCCAGTGGCGGGGGGCGCGGTAGGCCGAAGGGTTGGGGCGTGAAAGCGTGAAAGCGTGAGAGCGTGAAAGCGTGGGAGAGGCGCCATGGCGATAGCGCGAGGCTTCCGTGATCTACGGACCTACCAACTGGCGCGGGAAGGGGCAAGGCGCGTTTTCACGCTGAGCAAGCGGTTCCCAGGCGAGGAGCGATACTCGCTGACGGACCAAGTCCGGCGCTCCTCACGTGCGGTGAAGGCCATTCCCGCGGAAGCGTGGGCAAGGCGCCGGTACAAGGCCGCGTTCGTCAACAAGGTGGACGAGTCCCTTGGCGAGGCGTACGAGACGCAGTCCTGGCTGGACGACGCCTTGGACTGTGGGTTTATCGATCCGGCCACGCACGAAGAGGTGGACTCCCTGTACCGTGAGATCGGTGCCAAGCTCAGCGCGATGATCAGCAGGGCGGATGACTTCTGCAAGAACGCGCCGGACCACGACTACCTCCGCGATCAGCCGGGGACGTACCACGTCGACGACGATGATCTGTAGCAGTACGGATGCTGGCAGGAAACCAAGCGACACGCTCTCACGCAATCACCCTCTCACGCAATCACCCTCTCACGCAACCACGCTCTCACATCCAGAAGAACGCCATGATCCCTCCTCTCATCCTCCTGGTCGCCTTCCTGCTCCTGCTGGCGCTCAGTGTCCCGGTCTCCTTCTCGATGATCCTAGCCTGCATCCTGGCGCTGCTGAGCATGGACGGTGCCCCCATCGGGATGGTCGGTGTCAAGCTCTATGCCGGCATCGACACCTTCCCATTCCTGGCCATCCCGCTGTTCATCCTGGCCGGCAGCCTGATGGAGCACGGCGGCATCTCCGAGCGCCTGGTGCGCCTGGCCCGCAGCCTGGTCGGGCACATCCGCGGCGGCCTGGGGTTCGTCGTCATCGTCTCCGAGGTCTTCTTCTCGGGGATCTCGGGGTCCTCCATCGCCGATGCCTCGGCGATTGGCTCGCTGCTGCTGCCCTCGATGGTCAAAGCGGGCTACAGACCGGCGCAGGCGACCGCCATCGTGGCCGCCGCCACCGGCATGGGCATGATGATCCCGCCCTGCCTGAACATGGTCGTCCTCGGCGCGGTCTCGAACCTCTCCATCGCCGGGCTCTTCGTCGGCGGCCTCGTCCCCGGCTTGCTGATGGCCATCTCGCTGCTGGTCGTGATCTACATCCAGGCCTGTCGCGGCACTCTGCCCGCGGCCCACGAGGCACGACCGTCCTGGCGCGAGCTGCGGCGGGCCATCGGCGACAGCCTCATCCCGCTGATGATGCCCGTCATCATCTTCGGCGGTATCCGCGCCGGCATCTTCACCGCCACCGAGGGCGCCGCCGTCGCGGCCGCCTACGCCTTCGTGGTCTCGGTCTTCATCTACCGGCAGATGACACTGTCAGATGTCTACCGCGTCCTGACCAACACCGCCGTGCTCACCGGCGTCGTTTGCCTGCTGGTGGGTGCCGCCACGCTGTTCTCCTGGATCCTCGCCGCGCAAGGCGTGCCGGACCTGATCGGCAGGACCATCGGCGCCGCCCCGGGCGGCCAGTGGACCTTCCTGGCGCTGAGCATCGTGCTCTTCCTGGCCTTCGGCATGGTGCTGGACGGCTTGCCAGCCATCCTGATCTTCTTCCCCATCATGCTGCCGCTCGCCCTGGCCATGCAGGTCGACCCGCTCCACTACGGCGTCCTGGTCATCGCCGTCATCGGCATCGCCATCGTGGCACCGCCCGTAGGGCTGTGCCTGGTCATCCTCTGCGGCCTCTCCGGGACCAAGGTGACCGAGACGACGCGGCCGCTGCTGCCGTACCTGGCCGTGCTGGGGCTCGATCTGGCCATCATCGCCGCCTGGCCGTGGCTGGTGCTCGCCCTGCCCCGTTTCTTCCGACTCTGAATGCAACCCGGCCGCGGCGGGCGAGTCCAAACGGACGTCTTGCCGGTCGCGCTGCCTGGCGTGTACGGTGCTGTCTGGTGCCAGCACCGGCGCCCGGCGCGGAAACGTTCACCGCTCAACAGGATGCGACGTCATGCAGATCACCATCCACAAGAAGACCGTCTCCTTCGCCCCGGACTCCCCCGAGGAGCGCGCCAAGCTGCAGGCCGTCTGGCGACTGCTGGTGGACTGCAACGGCATCGGCCGGCGGCTGGCCCCGATCGGCGAGTTTGTGCCCCAGAAGAACAGCAACCCCGCCCAGTTCGTCATCGAGGGCCCCGGCGCCGACGAACTCCCGGAGTTCGCGGCGGTGGTCGTGGAAGTCGCCTGTAAGGTCTACTGCAAGACCTGCAACCGCATGCAGGACCTCAAGCCCGGCCAGCGCATCCCGCCCTGCTGCGGCAAACTCATGGAGATCATGGACTGAGGCGCACCGCATCTCCACGGGTCGGAACCGTGCCGCCGCGTGCCCCCACACGGCCGCGGGTGAGGGCACCCGCGCCTACTGACCTCCTGCTGGTCGGAACCGTACCGCCGCGTGCCCCCACGCGGCCGCGGGTGAGGGCACCCGCGCCTACTGACCTCCTGCTGGTCGGAACCGTACCGCCGCGTGCCCCCACGCGGCCGCGGGTGAGGGCAC
>CAILUI010000459.1 GCA_903837355.1 uncultured Victivallales bacterium | reverse complement strand
GCTGGAAGCCCGAAGCCCGAAGCCCGAAGCCCGAAATCTCGTGTCGCGCTTGCGGCGAGGTGGACGGCGGACGGCGGACGGTGGACGGTGGACGCTGACCAATGACCAATGACCAATGACCTCCGACCTCCGACCTCTGACCTCCGACCTCCGACCTCCGACCTCTGACCTCCGACCTCCGACCTCCGACCTCCGACCTCCGACCTCTGACCTCTGACCGGCAGCCGCCTTCACTTGGCGGCCTTGATCTCGTCCCAGATGCGGGTGTAGAGCGCGTTGCCCTCGCCCAGGTCCGCGATCACTTCGCCCTTGGCTTTCACCTCCGGCGGCGGGAAGAGCACCGGGTCCGCACGCACCGCTTCCGGCAGCAGCGGGTAGGCGGCACGGTTGGGGCAGAGGTAGCTGGTGAACTCGGTGTTCTCGGCGGCGACCGCGGGGTCGTGCAGGAAGTTGATGAAGGCATGGGCGAGGGCAGCCTTCGGAGCGTCCTTGGGGATCACCATATCGTCACAGGAGACGGAGAAACCCTCCCTCGGCAGGGCGAAGACGATGTCGTGGTTTTCCTCGGCCACCTGGGTGAGGTCACCGCTGTAGCCGTGGACCAGGAGGAACTCGCTGCTGGCGATGCCCGTCTTGTACTGCTCGTTCTCGAACTTAGCGAGGGTCTTCTTCCACCGGATGACCACCGCGCGGGCGGCCTCGAGTTGCTGCACGTCCTTGGTGTTGAGGCTGTAACCGAGGAATTTCAGGGCGGCCCCGATGGTCTCGCGCATGTCGTTGAGCAGCGTGGCGCGGCCGGCGAGGTCGGGCCGGTCGAACATGGCCCACGTGGGTTCAAAGTCCTTGACCTTCGTCTTCAGGTAGCCGATACCGGCATAGGTAAGCATGTAGGGCACGCTGTGGTCGAAGGTCGGATCCATGGCGATCCTCAGGTAGTCGGGATCGAGGTTGGCCAGATTGGGGAGGCGGGCGCGGTCGAGGCGCTGGAGCATGCCTTGGTCGGACATCAGCCTGACCATGTAACTGCTGGGGAAGATGACGTCGTAGCCGCTGGCTCCGGCCTTCATCTTGGCATACATGGACTCGTTGGAGTCGAAGGTATCAATGACGACTTTGCAGGCGTTTTCCTGCTCGAAGCGCTGCACGAGTTCGGGCTTGATGTAGTCGGCCCAGGTATAGACGTGCAGGACGTTCTCCGCCGGTTTGCGGCACCCCCCCGCCAACGCCACTGCCGCCACCGCCAGCACCCCGCTCACCCAGCGCTTCATGAGGCTCTCCTGTCCTTAATCAGTTCCTGGCTGGCCCAGACCGCCACAAACGTAACGACGATCAGGAGGGTTGACAAGGCGTTGATGAGGGGGGGCGAGCCGTGCTTGATCATGCTGTAGATGCGGATCGGCAGGGTCGTGGCCCCGGGCCCGGCAACGAAGAAACTGATGACGAAGTCATCGACGGAGAGGGTGAAAGCGAGGAGGGCGCCGGCCGCGATGCCAGGGGCTAACAGCGGCAGCAGGACGCTGCGGAAAGCCTGCCAACCGTTGGCGCCGAGGTCGCGAGCGGCTTCGATGAGGGTGTGATCGAAGTCCTGCAGGCGGGCCAGAACGACCATGGCGACGTAGCTGACACAGAACGACACATGGGCCAGGAAGATGGTGAACAGGCCCAGACGGACGCCCAGCGCCACGAAGAACAGCAGCAGGCTGATCCCCGTCAGGATCTCTGGCACGACGAGAGGCAGGTAGATCAGCGCGTAATGGACCTGCTGCAGGCGGGAGCGCCAATGGTGCAGCGCCAGGGCGGCGGAGGTGCCGAGGACGGTGGCGACGACGGTGGCGACGCCGGCAATGAGCAGGGTGTTGCCGAAGGCGTTCCAGATGTCGCGTTCGTGGGCCAGACGGATGTACCAGCGCAGACTGAAGCCTTCCCAGGTGCCGCCGAAGCGTGAGCCATTGAAGGAACTGATCACCAGTACCAGCACCGGCAGGTAGAGGAAGGTCAGCACTGCCGCCGTCGCCAGATAGGGGAAGAGGCTGCGTCTCATGGGCGGCTGGCCTCCGCGGCGCGCCCCGGTCGCCCCGGCCCGCGCCGTGCCTGCAGCACGAAGGCGACGCCGAGGGGGATGACGACCGCCAGGGTGAGCAGAGCGGAGATGGCACTGGCGTGGGGCAGGTTCCGGTCGACGAAGGTCCGCTGGGCAATCTTGTTACCCAGCAACTCGGAGGTGGTGCCACCCATGAGATCGGGGATGACGTACGAACCCAGGCAGGGGATGAACACCATCAGAAAGGCATTGAGCAGACCGCGGCTGACGCCCGGGACAAAGACGTTGAGGAAGGCACGGAGTTTGGAGGCGCCGAGGTCACGGGCCGCTTCGAGCAGGGCGAAGTCGAACTTCTCGGCGGCCGCGTAGACCGGCAGGATGGCGAAGGGCAGCGAGGTGTAAACCATGACCAGCAGCACGGCCTCGGGACGGTACATCAACGAGGTCTCCGGGGGGATGGCCCCAACGGCCAGGAGGCCGCGCTTGATCAGGCCCTCAGGATGCAGCAGGGCCTTCCAGGCGAAGATGCGAATCAGGAAACTGGTCCAGAAGGGTACCACCACCAGCAACACCAGCAACCGCCGCCAACGCGTCGCCACGCGGGCCATGACGTAGCCGACCGGCAGGGCCATGAACACACAGGCCACGGTGGCCACCAGACTCATCCAGAGGGTACGCCAGACGATGGCCGGGTAGTTCGGGTTGCCAAGATGCCGCAGGGTCTGCAGCGTCCAGCCCGCGCCGATGCCACCGTAGGTGTCCACCGGCTTCAGGGCGATGGCAAAGACAATCAGGGTCGGGACGATGAACAGCAGGACCAGCCAAGCGAACGAGGGCAGCGTGACCAGGGCCTCGGCCCAGCGCGGGCGGCGTACGGCCATCGCTCAGCCCTCCCTGTCCGCCGGGGCGCCCGCCGTCGGCGCCAGGCTGAAGGCCGGACCCGCGGTAACCTCGCTGGGCATCTCCAGGAGGTCCTCATCGGCAGCACGGTAGGTGGCCAGAATGTAGCCATCATCAGCGTGCCAACTGATCCAGACGGTCTCCTTGAACGTGATCGGCCGCTCGTCGAGCAGGAAGCGGTTGTGCTGCTGGTAGACGGTGATGAACCAGTCCTCGATGCGGACGCGGTACTTGGTGCGGTCGCCGAGATAGATCACGTCCTCGACCACGGCCTGAAGGCAGTTCTGCAAGGGCGCCGGCTCAGGGCGCTCGCGCCGGATGCGCAGCTTCTCGGGGCGGACGCTGAGGGGCACACGGTCACCGACCCGCAGCCTCTTGTCGTTATAGCAGAGGACATCCGGGAAGCCGTCGGCGCGCATGACCACATAGTCGGCGGCAGCCACCTGGGCAACCGTGCCCTCGAAGAAATTCGTATCGCCAATGAAGGCGGCAACAAAGCTGCTTTCGGGAGCCTCGTAGATCTCGGCCGGCAGACCGATCTGCTCGATGCGGCCGCTATTCATCACCGCGATGCGGTCGCTGAGACTCATGGCTTCGCCCTGGTCATGGGTCACGTAGAGAAAGGTGATGCCGACCTCGTCGTGGATGACGTCCAGCTCGATCAGCATGCGCTGGCGCAATTTGAGGTCGAGGGCGGCCAGCGGTTCGTCGAGCAGCAGGACCAGGGGCCGCAGCACCAGGGCGCGGGCGATGGCAACGCGCTGTTTCTGGCCGCCGCTGAGCAGCGTCGGACGCTGGTCGGCGTGGTCGCGCAACTGGATCATGGCCAGCATCCGGTCCACTTCGTCGTCGATACGCGGGCGCGGCCAACGGGCGATCCGGAGGCCGTAGGCGATGTTCTCACGCACACTGAGGTGAGGAAAGAGGGCGTAGTTCTGAAAGACGGTGTTGACCTGACGCTCGTTGGGGGGCAAGTCGGTAATGTCTTCGCCCCCCAGCAGCACACGGCCCGAGTCGGGGCGCTCGAAACCGGCCACCAGGCGCAACAGGGTGGTCTTGCCGCAGCCGCTAGGGCCCAGCAGCGAGAAGATCTCGCCGCGCTGCAGGCCGAGGGAGACGTGGTCAGCCGCGACGATGGGGCCAAAGGACTTGCAGATGTCCTGGAACTCGAGCAGAACCTCGACCTGGGGCATCTCCACAGCGCTCCTCGTTGGCACCCGGCGGCAATCGAACCCTGAATATAGCCCGCAGCGCCCTGCAGGCGACTGCTGAAGTGAAGCCGCGTCGCGAGGGCTGCCCGCGACCTCACTTGCGCTTGCCGAGGAAGCTGCTGAAGGGCAACGCCGGCAGACTGAGCAGGGCCGCCACGACGCCGAAGCCAAGGCTGCGCGACACCACATCACCCCAGCCGATCCAGTGGCCATTGAGGATCGCGGCGGCGGCGCCCCCGACGGCCGTGAGAGCCACGACGACGATGTAGAGGTTGGCCGCTAGGCGTGCCAGTCCCAGAATGACAAGCATCCCGACCAGGACCAGGACACTGCCTGCCAAACATTGCAGCGCCGGAGACTCCATGCTGCCGGGCCCCCCACTCCGAGATCAACTCGCCTTGGCGTCCAAGGGAAAGGCAAGTTCGTGCAGCACTAGGTCGGCCCGCGAGCGGACGTCCGCGGCGAAGGCCCGCGCCCGGGCCTGCAGGCGGGCCTCGGCGAGGCGCAGGGCCTCGGCTTTCCCAGCTTCGGCACGCGCCACCCGGTCCGCCAGCCACTGCCGTGTTTCGGCCGCCAGTTCGGCGCGCAGCCGAAACCCTTCCGCAAGGGCCACCCGGCGACCTTCGTCGAGCAGGCGTTGCGCCGCGGTCTGCGAGTTCGCCACGACCTGTGTCGCCTGGCGCTCGACCTCCAGCATCCGCCTGAGGATGTCGTCCATCACTCCTCGTCCTTGATCAGGCGCAGCAACTCCGTGGCGGTCTTCGCCGCGCGTATCCGCTCGGTGAATCCAGGGATGGAGAAGAGACGGGAGATCTCTGCAAGGGCCGCAATATGGGGGCCGGGCTTGCCGACCGGCGCGAAGACCATGATGACGACATAGACCGGAGCACCATCCAGCGAGTCGTACTCAATCCCCTTGTGGGAGATGCCGATCGCCAGCAGAATACCCTCGGCCTCTTTCAGTTTGCCGTGCGGCAGACCGATCCAGCGGGCGATGCCGGTGCTCATCTTCGCCTCGCGCTCCGCCAGCGCCTGGACGGCCGCCTGCCGATCATGGATCAGCCCGGAGTTGAGGAAGAGTTCCACCATCTCCTCGAAAAGCGCGCTCTTCCCTGTGCTCTCAAGGTCGATCTTCACCTGTGCGGGGGTCAGCAGTTCTGAGAGTCTCATCGGTGGCGCGCACCTCTTCTATGGTTGTCCGCACCGTGCGGTTGCGCCCTTGCGCCGCGGCCTAGCCACACAGGTATACAGACCATCGTTGAGCAGTAACACGTCGGTGGCTGCTAACTTATCACGCTAGAGAAGGACCGCCAACCCACCCCCATACGCGCCAGGGCTGTTCCGTTTTCCCAACGACCATCGGTGTTGGTCACCGGCACGGTGAAAGCGTGAGAGCGTGATTGCGTGAGGGTTACGGCGCGTGTGCCGGCCGTCTGCCACGAATCCACGCTTTCACGTTCTCACGCGCTC
>CAILUI010000458.1 GCA_903837355.1 uncultured Victivallales bacterium | reverse complement strand
GGGGGCGGAACAACCAACGGGGGCGGAAGGCCCCAACGGAAGGGGGGGCGGAACAACCAACGGGGGCGGAAGGCCCCAACGGAAGGGGGGGCGGAACAACCAACGGGGGCGGAAGGCCCCACGGAAGGGGGGCGGAAGGCCCCAACGGAAGGGGGGCGCAAATACCCTCTCTAAGAGAGAATACAGAAGAGAGAAAAGAGAGATATCTTAGAGGGGGACTGGGGGAGACTTGCCCGCCCACCGCAACGTTGCATGCAACGTTGTGGCCGTTGCCGGCTGCAGACCGGTCACTATCGGCACACCAGGTTACCAGGCATGACAACACCCTGACCGGAACACTCATTCCGCAGACGTCGCCGGTTCAGGAGACCCCATACATGCCCCTGGCAGACCTCCCGACCACGGATGACGTACCCTTGACCGTGGTCGCTCCCGGTACGCTGCCTGCTTTCACCCCATGGCGCCGCCCGACGAAACCGCCAATGGGCCCCGGAGCCGATGGAGTCTGGCGTGATGATCACGGCATCAGGCTCGTCTATCAGTCCATGGAGTTCGCCACGGCATGGGATCGGTGGATGATCAGTTTCAGCCCCATGAGGGTGAACAGGCGAGAGCGCGAGGGAAACCTGTTCAGGCTGCACGCCAGCGGCCTCACGGAGGACCAGGCCATTGAGGCGATCGAGCACACGATCCTGCAGCCTGGACACCTGGATACTCTGGTGCACCCCAGCGTCGCCATAGGGGACGGCCGTGGTGAGCCAGGGGAGAGGGGTCGCCGCATGCGGGAGCTCTTCGATACTGGAGTTGACGCACAGCGGTAGCACGTGCGCCGATTCGCCAACGTGCTACACCGAGCCGAAGCGGTCACGAAAGGAAGCGTGAGGAGCCATGACACGAGAAGCCGTTGCGGAGAGAGTCTGGAGCAGCCTGCGGCAGGAGGCAGGGCTGCCGACCGAGGCAGAGACCGACGCCGAGGCCCTGGCGTCCACGGTGAGGGCCCTGGCCTATCACGAGGCAGGGCATGCCGCCGCCCGTGCGGCACTTCTCGGGAGGGCCGCCGGCCTGCTCTCCGTGTCCATCCTGCCGGTTGCCGACAGCGGCTTTGCCGCCGCGGTGATGTATACCGTTCGAGGTCGTCGACGTCGTCGCCGCTTGTGCCGCGCTGACATGCTGGCAGTGATCATGATCGACGCTGCCGGGGATGTAGCTCTGAGCCTGGCCTTTCCCCTGCAGCCGGGCCTGAGCGAGGCCCTGGCGGAGGATCCGGACTGGTCCCAGGGGTGCCCTGCCAGAAGCGACGCTGACGAGTGCCAGTTTCATGCGTCGCTGCTTGCTGAGGGCGCCTGGACCGTCGAGCGGGTACGGCGGCTGGCAGCAGCCTGGACCCGGGAGCTGCTCGAGGTGCCCGCGGTCTGGCGGGCGGTGGAGCAGTGCGCTGCCGAACTCGTGGAGCATGGCGAGATCTCCGGGGCTGAACCCCTGGGCCGGATCTTCGGCGGCCTGCGGGAGGCGCTCCATGACCCGGCCCTGCGTCGGCGGTGGTTCCGGCGCCTGCCGGGTGTATTTGACGGTCCCTGACCGCGTCAGGAGTCGACGGGGAGAACCTGCCCATGCGAGGAATGAGACCCCCAACGGGTGACGAGCTTGCCGCGATGGTTGCTGCCGTCGCCGGGCGGAACGCTCACAGGAACCGCTGCTTGATGGTCACGATGTACTACCTCGGCTGGCGGATCAGCGAGGTCCTGTCGCTGACCTGGGGCGATGTTCTGGCACCAGGAGGCTCGCCGCAGACGTGGGTGACGCTGCAGCGCCGCCATCGCAAGGGCCACCGGGAAGGGGTCACACAGCCTGTCACCGCGGCCATGGCGAGGGAGCTCTGCGCCTACCGCGACGCGCTCGCCGCTGCGGGGCGGCCGATCCTCACGGCAGATCACCTGTGGCCCTTCAACCGCCAGCATGCCTGGAGGGTTATCTCCGACGCCTGCTGGCGGGCCGGTCTCGGCCGCCGCGGGATCGGCTGCCATGGTCTGCGCAAGCGGCACGGCCTGGACGTGCACGACGATGGCATGCTGAGGCTGAAGCAGGGAGAGACCAGCGTGAACCCGATGCGACTGGCGCAACAGAGCCTCGGGCACAAGAGCCAGGCGTCGACGGAGCACTACCTGCCCTTTGGGGATCAGGCTGTCTACGAAGCCCGCGAGCGGCTGCAGAGATTCACGTCGCCCCCCTAGGGTACACTCTAGGCAATGTTCGCAAATCAACATGGGGGGGTATGCAAGGCCATTCATGGGTACGTATGCAAGGCTAGGTGTCTTGTACGTGTTTCAGGATCAAAATAGGCCGGTCTTAGTGCTTTTTGGGTGGTCAGCTTCCGCTCTGAGGGCGGCAGTACGTAGTACTGGTTCTTCACGAAAGGAAACCAAATGGCAACTCCCACTGCCGACGAGATTCTCCCGCGGTCCATGCGCAAGTCCTTCAGCGTTCGCCGCCTCGCCGAGTTCCTTGACGTGAGCGACAAGACCATCTGGCGTCTGATCGAGCGCCGCAAGATCAACGCGGTCCGGATTGGCCGCCGTGCTGTACGGATCCTGCCGTTAGAACTCAAGCGGTTCCTTGCGACCATCGCCTATGTCCCAGGGGCCCGCCAGACCGAGGGAAAAGCCCTCTTTGATGACACTACCTGTAGCGCTGCGCCAGGAACGCACAGAGAGGCCACGGAAGGCCCGTCCGGCGCCGCCCGGTAAGCAGCACGGTTTGGAGCTCACGGCCCGCCCCAGGCCCACCCCACCCCCCCCCTGGTAGGTACTGCTTGGGGGGGGGGCCTGGGACACCCCCGCGTAAGCCGAGCCCCCACCAATCGGCTGTTTGGGCCCCGAAACCTGGACTTCCGCCCCCTTTTCGGCAGTTCGGCGTGCTGGCGACCCCGGCTAGGCACTACAGGTAGTGTGGGGAAAACACAGGTTTCCGGGGTCCATGCCCCCCGAGAGCACCGGGATCGGCGCGGCAGTGGGTCGGAAAAGCTGTCGAGAGACGGGCGCCGGGAGTCTCCGAACAAAGTCCGCATAGGTAACGACCAGCACGCGGACGGGAAGAGCACCCATGGACGAACGCCTAGATCGAAACAGCCTTCGCCACCAGTTCGTCGAGCCGCCGAAGAAGCGATCGACCCTCGGCTACCTGCACATCGGCAAGACCGCCCGCGGTGGCATGGCAGTCGTGCGGAACTGGCAGGAGGTCGAGGAAATCCTGCCTCAGCCAGGGTACAACTCCCTCGTGGTCACCCACTCGACTTTCCCGGCCTCCCGCTTCATCGACGTACTGCTCAACCGAGGCACCTGCGACCGGCTGATGATCACGACCTACAACATCGCTCCGGAGGCCGTCGAGAAGATCTGCCGCGGCATCGATTCGGGGGCAATCGTCACGGCCACCGTGCTCGTCAACGGGGCGCTGCGCCGCCTGAAGAGCGGGGAAACCGTCGTGGACCGTCTCGAGGAAATGGCAGCCCGGTTCCCCGGCCGCGTCAGTGTGTATGAGCGGAACGTCCACGCGAAGCTGATCTGCATGGCGATGGCGAACCGCCAGGACTTCTGGGTGGTGGAAGGCTCGGGCAACATGGCCGACAACGCCTTCGTCGAGCTCTACAGCGTCTTCAACAGCGCCGAGCGGTTCCAGTTCCATGCCGAGTGGATTGGCGCTCTCCTGCAACGGTGACTGCCCGCTGCGCTCCGTTGCCGGTGCGCTGCTTCGCATACCAAATCGCCTGAGCGAAAGACGGACGTGCAGTCCAACCGGGGGAAGTACGATGGACATGAAAGAGAAGCTGCTGGCCTCACTGAACCCTCTGACGCGGTCACGGATACGGCTGAACTTGACCCAGGATGACCTAAGCAAGCGGGCCCGTATCACCACGGGGTATGTTGCGCGGGTGGAGCTGGGGAAAAGCCGCCCGTCGGTGAGTGTGGCTCTGCGCATCGCCGAGGCCGTTGGTGAGGACGTGGCGACCCTCTTCCCCAAGGGCTGCGTCGCCCGCGTCGAGCACCGTGTCGCCCGCGTCGGCATGGATCCGGCCGCCGAGTGACCCACAGACCGAACAGCATGAAAGGCTCCCGCCCGATGAACCTCGTGCAAGCACTCGACACCAACCCCGCCAGCGTCAACGCCAAGGCTTTTCCACAGCCGCTCCAGGGGTATATCGCCCTGCGCCAGAATGAAGGCATGACGGATGCTCAGGCCCGGAAGTTCATCCAGGAGAATACCCCCTGGTACGCCACCGCCCTCGCCGCCGACCTGGAGCATTTCGAGCTCCTCACTGCCAGTGCCAATACGGCCCGTTAGCCGTTGCCGCGTTGATCACACCGAGACCGCCAAGTCACCAAAGGAGAATGATCGTGAACCAGGTACTCAGAGACAAGCTTGAACGCTGGCTGCAGAGCGCGCCGGCAGACCCCCTCACCGGCGTGATCGAGGGGAACGTCAAAGCGGAAGACCAGAGCCCAGAGCTACGGAAGGCACTGGCCGTACTCGAGGAGTCCCGCAGAGCGTTTGCGACGGCAAAGGGGAGCTATGCGGAGGCTGCCGCCGCCGCCGCCGAGGCCCAGGGCACGACGCCTCCCGACCTCGCGACCATGCGGGCGGCAAGAGCCACCATGCGCGACACCGGCCCCGCGAGCCTGGGGCACTATATGGCGGTGGTCGAAGCCGCCCAAGCTGTAGTGCCCCTGGTCGCTGCGACTCAGGCCGCCGCGCGGAGCAGGAAACATGCCGTCCTGACCGCCCTCAGAGCCAGGCTCGCGAAGGCGCTTGCCGACCTGGGTTTCGCGCCGACCGGTACCACCTGGCCGGCAATCTACAACCAAGGCGTTGTCCCGCATCCTGTGGTTTCTATTGACCTGTACGTCGACAGTCACCCGGAAGTAATGCCGAAAGCTGTCGAGCTGATGGCTTCCGGCGTCTATGGCTCAGGAACCTACGAAGTGTCCGCCTTCGCCGACAAGGCCGTCCGGGAGGCCGCCGCGCTGCTGATGGAGCTTGAAGAAGACTGACCTTTCGCCAGGCCGGGCCGGGGCTCGTGATCGGCCCCGCCTCCTTCGCTCCGAACCGTCCGTCGGAGTGTGCCCGGCCTGGCGTCTCCCCCCTGTCGTAACCCCTGAGAGCGTGCCATGTCAGAACGAACCCCAGTGCTGCAGTACTTCTTCCCGCGTGGGCCCCTGCGCCGGCTCGCTTGCAGGCTGGGGGTCAGTTCGCCCGTGGTTCCCCCCGCCCTGCGCTCCCGGCTCCCCGATGGAAGCCCCTGCCGCACCGATGTTCGGGGCCCCGGCGGCCGGCGCGGGCTCCTGGTGACCTGGCAGCCGGACGTCCAGGTGTGTTACGACCCCGAGTTGCAGCGGTGGTACCGGTGCGGTTCCCACTGGCTGGGGATCCGCCGCAACTACTCCCCCGCTGAGTTCGCGAGGAGCCACATGGGACGCAGCCACCCTATTGCCCTTGCAGACGGGAAACTCTGGGAGATCCCGGTTGCCCCCGGTGCGCCTCCGGACTTCGCCGCCAGCGGGTGCACGACCCTCAGCAGCCTCTGCCCGGTCGGCCCGGCCCGTCGCGCCGTGGCGTTGCAGGCGGGGGCACTGTGGCGCCACCTCGACGGCGCCGGCCGTCTCGTCATTGATGATGCGGAGCTCTACCGCGCCTGCGCCCTGATGATCGCGGTCAACTACCACCTCGACGGCGATGGCATCGCCGTCCTGGGGCTGCTGACCGAGGTCTCCTGCGCGGACATCGTGCGGACCGTTCTGGGTGTCCTGAACCCGGATACCATCGGTCGCACTCTCGACGCCGCCGAGCTTGCCCTGGTTGCCGCCACGGACCACCGGGAGAGCGCTACGTAGGAGTAGACCCCATGGGCATCTGTGCAGACCCGATCAAGGCTATCGCCAAGCTGCTGCCAAGGTTCACGCGATCTGCTCTAGCGCGACTTTCCTAGTTATGGTTGAGTCGATCTTTAACATACTTCAGAAGAATGCTTTGCAAGTCAACAAACCTTACCCTAAACAAGCTTTCTCGGCGTCTAGTCCAAGCAGCTTGAGAAGGCGCTCCTGGACCTCGT
>CAILUI010000457.1 GCA_903837355.1 uncultured Victivallales bacterium | reverse complement strand
CCCCTATGGAGGTCCCATGAACGGAACGCGCCAGCCCAGAAACAGGGCCGTGCGGAAACGCGGTACCGTTTGGTCCTTGGGGCCTCGGAACGTGCGGCCAGCGAACGTCGGTGTAGTAGCGGGCCGTCGCTACTACAGCCCGGGCCTGGGGCGCTGGACGAGTCGGGATCCGATTGGAGAGAAGGGCGGGACCAACGTTCTTGCGTTCACCGGGAATGCCCCACTCGGCAGATGGGACTACATCGGCCTTTCATCGTCGTGCTGTGAGCGGAGCGCCGCGGAGCGGGCTGCGGCTTCTACCACAGCCGGATCATACCGTGTCTGCTGCTACGCGACGATGTTCAGTCTGACGCATTGCCACGTCCAGTATGGCCCCTGCGCAAAGGTAAGCAAGACAGGCATGGCGATCACCGAGCATCCCGTTGCCCTGCGCACGGATGGCCACCTTGATGACGGAACCCCCTGCCGGTGTGCCACTGCCGGTGACTTGGCCGCATGTGCCGGTACTCTCAGCAGTCCCGAGGATCCCATTCTCCCCGGAATGGTCGGTGGGAGACAGCGGAACTGCGCGGGGATGTGGCCAGGACACAACTGTCAGACGTGCACCCGCGACATCCTCGCCAAGTGCTGCTTGGCGTCGCCCTGGCGGATCAGCCCGTATGCCGGGACCAACCGCGGGGCATGCGTAAGGTACGCTTACCTCAACCCGCGGGCCCCCGTCTGCCTCGAGTATGAGCTAGACAAGTACCTCGGGCCAGTGGAGTGGCAGTAACGCGATGGCGCTTCCACGGAAAAAGCTGTTGGTGGTTTCCATGGTCCTCACTGTCGTACTGGCGAGTTTGGCCACGCTGCTAGCACTCATGCGCAACGCGGCGATGTACGACGCGAACACCCAGATGAAGTACCTGATGGTAGCCTTGCACCAGTATGCATCCGAGTACGGCGACGGTCATCTTCCTCCTCAGAACGGTCACAGAGGCCTGCTGGCTTTGTACTCGCTCGGCATTCTTGGCCAGAACGACACCAGCCTACTGCTCGACCCCCGGAAGTGGCCTCGCGGGAGCTGGTCTGAACTGCCTGAGTCCGATGTGGCCTACTGGTACGTAGGGGGTCACAGCCTGGGGGAGTCGCGCGACTGCATTGTGCTCGTGCAGAAGAAGAGGGGGGCATGGGGCTATGTGGGGTACCTGGACGGGCGCATTCTGTATGAGAGTGGGGAGCGCTGGGCGACGATCAGGAGCAGCACGGTAGAGGCCGGGCAGGAACACCGGTGAGCCTTGGGCGCTTTGCGGTGGTACCCCCTCCCTGGCGGAACGGTGCCGGGGTAGTAGGGTCGGCCCCCGGACTCCCGAAGCTACTTTGACGCTCTGCAGTCCCGTTCCGTGCCTGGCCATCTGAGGGCCGCCCGTGCCGTTCGCACGGCCAAAGCCGCCGCAGCACTACGCGCCTTGCCCTCGGCCCCACTCCCCTCTATCTTCATGGCATGGAAGGGACTCGACACCAGAAACCCCGGCAGGCCTGGAAGCCCAGCACCCCCCGTTCTCTGGGAAGCTGGAACGTGCGACCAGCAAACATCGGTGTAGTAGCGGGCCGTCGCTACTACAGCCCAGGACTGGGGCGTTGGACGAGCCGGGATCCCATAGGGGAGCGGGGCGGGGCGAACAGCTTCGGCTTCGTTGCCGGTGATCCCTGCGATCGGGTTGACTCCATCGGGCTAGTTACGGCATATCCAGGGGTTCCGGGGATCCCTTTCTGGCCACCCACGCCGCCAGGACCGCCGTTCGCATGGCCCCCGCCCTCGCCAGGCAGTGACAAGGCGACCTATATCGGTGAGGTCGCGAGCAGCCTTGACTCACTCGCGAACGCGAGGGTCGGGTCCTGTTTCGGTATATCCGGTTTCAGAAACAGGTTCGTTTCCTTTCTGGAGGCGAGGTCGCCATACCACTTCAGAATCGGTCCCCCATCGTCGCAACCCTACTACTCGTCCTTCTTCAACACGGTCCATGTACCCTCTGATGCTATCGGTTCCCCCTCGGGCTACCTGTTGCTTGTCCACGAAGGCATCCACTTCTTCAACGATTGGAACAACTACCTCGATGCAAACGAGAATGAGATGGAGGAGTCGGCTTACGCTGTGGAGAGGCTGATCGCCTCTGCTGACGCCGCAGCCCAGTTTGAGAGGTTTCTTGATCGACGGCAGGGGAGGAACTGGTCCAGCCAGGGGGAGTGCGCCAACCTGCAGGAAAGGTTCAGCAGCCTGGTGGCAGGTTACACAGAGGGCCCAGGCTTTGGCTACGGGGGGAGCGTGACGGGCCTCACGTATGTCGCGTCCGGTGTGTCTAGTCCGATCAGCGTCGGGATGTTCGCTCAGATCAAGAGCAAGTTCGGGCTGCAGATGGACTGCGCGTGCCTGAAGAGAGTGCTACAGCCGAAGCTCGACGGCGTCCATTCGTGCTGCAAACTAAGCTGTGCCGGCGTTTCCACTGGTTTCGGTGGCGAGGCTGGGTATCCGAGCCCCTGATCTCTGGCGCCCCGAACCGAGTATTGCGAGAGCAGACGCATGGTTACCGCGAGACGCATCAGCCCCAAGGTATTGGTAGCCTGCGGACTGGTCTTCCTGGCGGTGCTTGCTGGCACAGGGATACGCTGGCGTGAGTCCTACTGCTGCCAATGTGCTGTGACCAGAACTGGTTATGTCATCTCGTTCCCGGGAACGCGGAACGAAGTCAGGATAGGCAGCGGCATGAGTTGGGGTGCCGAGGCTGGTAGCCTATCTCTTCTGCTTGCCGACCTACTCAAGGGTTCCAGATGCTCCCACCGATGGGTGCATGTATCGGATATGAGCATCGTTCGGCTCTGGCTCGAACGGGCCATGTCCACCTGCAGTCGCGGCAGGTTTCCGGTACAGCAGCAGTTAGTTCGAGGGCAACTCAGCCGGTACACAAGCACAGTCAGTGTTCTCGCGCGTCACGATCCTCCGTTGGCCATTGCTGTAGCTCGGTCTCTCATCAGCCCGTATCCATCGGCAGCCAAGTGCGACGAAGCACTGCACGCTGCAGACCAAGCATGGGCCACCCTCATGGACGAAGGCGCTGCGCAGGCCATCCCCAAACTTCGGAGGCTGTACTCGGTAGAGGCGACTGACGCCGCGCCCGAGTAGCCACTGCGGTTTGCTTATCCATACCTGGTGCCAGTGCACCGATGCCACGACCGTCCCCCCAGAGTGCGTCTTCTCCGACCGCTATGGCTTGCTTGTCATAGTACCCGACTTCGTGGCGACCGAAACCGATGCTGCTCACTGCGAGCTGCAAAGGCCCAGCGACGAGATACGCGTGCTCATACTCGGTACCGGCAAACTGGTGGCGACCCTGAACGCCCGTGAGGCCGCGAAGTTACGATGACGATGTGTCTTGGGCCGCCGCCAAACCCCGGCCCTTGAGGCGTGGTCCATCAGTCTGCAGCTGGTGCCGGAGCACAACGAGCCGGACAGGAGCCAGGCGTCGTCCATAGGCGGCTGCCCAACCTCATCTCCGGTGCCCCAGCGTACTCCTCCTCACTGTCCCTGCTCCTCCCGGCCGGCCTTCCATCACTACCTTTCTCCCCGGCGTCGTTACACCTCTCAAGCCGGGGAGACACCCCATGCCCGCGACCACGATGCGCTGGTGCCCAAGCTGCCAGGAGTGGTTCACCCCGGACCGCTACAACGCCTGGCACCAGCACTACTGCAGCAAGCCCTCGTGCCGCGTGGCCAGCCACTGCGCCAGCAGCGCCGACTGGCGCCGGAAGAACCCGGGCTACTTCCATGGCGAGGCGCACTGCCTCCGGGTCCGCTCCTGGCGGGCCGACCATCCCGGCTACTGGCGCCGGCAACGCCGCCGACCCGCGCCTGCCGCGACCTCTGCGTTACAGGATATCGCTCCTGCCGAACTGGCGGTTGCCGAAGGGTTTGCACCCCTCTTCCCCTGGGCGCCATCGGCGCCGGAGGGGCTCCCTCCCAGCCTGGGACACCCTGTACCGTCCGACCTCCCTGCTGCGTTACAGGATCTCGCTCTTTCGCAGCACCTTGCGCTTACGGCACTTCTGCAGCACATAAGGGGTGAACCGTTACAGGATTTCATTGGGGTGCAGCTCGAACGGGTGTACCAGTGTGGCAGACAGCGCTGGGGTGTCCCCCAGAACGCACGGGGCCCGCCCTGAACGCCGAGGAGCCGCACCATGGACCATCCTGCCGACTGCCGCAGCGACCTGCCTCCCCCTTCTG
>CAILUI010000456.1 GCA_903837355.1 uncultured Victivallales bacterium | reverse complement strand
GTCGCAAGCCGCTCAGGGCCTGCTCGCTCGGCGGGGTCGCGGGAGCGCGGCCCAGGCGCTGCAGCATCTTCGCCTGCGAGGCCAGGATGGTCGCCAGCGGGCGCCGTACCAGCACGATCTGGTAATGGAACCCGGCGGGCAGGGCCGGCACCAAGGGCGCCACCACCTTGACCACTTTGCCGCGCGCCTGCTCGACCCAGGCGCTGTCCCGGCGCAGGGCGGTGACCGGCTGGTACTCGAGGTAACCCACCGGGTTGCTTTCGTCGGCTTGACGGACGCCGTCGGTCAGGGCCTCGAGGCCGCCCGCGACCAGCATCTGCATCAGCATCGAGGTGCCGCTGCGCGGCAGGCCGCTGACGATGGTGATGACCTGGTTACGGGCCGGCCAATCGGTCGGCGGCGTCAGCGGCGGCGCCGGTAAGCTGGCGCCGCTGTTGGGGGCGGCGGCCGGCTCGGGCGCGGCCACCAGGCGCGTTCCGCGCCGGGCTCGCTTCTGTTGCCGCGCCTGGCGCGCCAGTTGCAGGTGCGCGTAGGCGGCGGCGGGCTGGCGCAGCAGGCGTTCGTAGACGCGGCCGAGGAGGCGGTGCCCTTGCGCGAAGCCTGGGGCCATGGCCACGGCGGTGCGCAGGGCCTGCGCCGCGCGTTCCGAGTCCCCCAGGCTCAGCCAGGCTCGGCCGAGGACGGCGTGGGCCAGGGGATCGTCAAACTGCAGTTCGAGGGAGCGCAGGGCGGCATCGACCGCCGCGGCGGCCTGGTTCGAGCGTAAGCGCGCCTCGGCCAGGCCCAGCCAGGCGGTGCTGTCCTCGCTGTCAAGGAGCACCGCCCGCTCGAACAGTACCTCGGCCTGGCCCCAGGCACGCAGCACCAGGCAGATTCGCCCGCGGGCGGTGACCCAGGCATCGCCCCAGGGCGCGGCGTCCGCGGCTGCCAGTTCGCGGCGCACGGCGTCGAGGTGCCCGAGCTCCAAGTCCTGGGTGAGGCGCAGCCAGCGCAACTCGGGGGCCGGGTCGCGCGCTTGTTCGTGCAGCTTGCGCAACTGGAACTGGCGCCGGTGCTCCTCGGGAGTGGCTCGTTTCGCCCGCGCGGGCGCGGCCACCGGGGCAGGCTCGGCCGCGCTGGGCGCCGTGTCTGCCTTCGCCGCGGTTTCGGCCGCCTGGAGCGCCGCCAGTTCCTGCTGTGCGGCGCTCCGGGCGGCCGCGGCGCAGACCGCAAAGCGCTCGATGGCGGCGGCGCGAGCGCCGAGGTCGCCGCCGGCATGCAGGCAGCGGATCAGCAGTCGCCCGAAGCGCAGCTCGGCGGGGCTCTCCAGCCAGAGCGCCTCGGCCAGGGTCGCCGCCTGGCTGTGGAGGCCGCCGTCGGCATAGGAGCGCGCCAGGTTGTAGCGCAACTCGCGCACCGAACTGGCCACCGCCATGGCCGCATCGGGACCGGGGGGATCGATGTAGCCCAGTTCAACCAGCCGTTCCATGGCCTCGGCATCGGCCAGGGCGTCGTGGCGCGAGTCCGGGCGGTGCATGCCCGCCTCGCCCTCGACGCTATCCCACGAGGGCACGGTGCGCACCGGCGCGGCGCCCGCCAGGAGGTTCACCAGGACTTTGCCATCCATGTCGGCGCCGACCGGCAGTCCGCAGAGGTGGAGCAGGGTCGGACAGATGTCGAGCAGGCTGGCGCCCATCGCCTCGGCCCCCGGCTGGATGCCGGGACCGCGCAGGGCCAGGATGCCAAAGCGGCGATGGTCCACGGCTGGCCCGGCGGGTTCGGCCGGGAGCCAGGCGTGCCGCTGGTGGTCGGCGTGGAAGCCGTGATCGCTGATCAGCACCACCGTGGTCTCGGGACCGGCAACTTGCAGCAGCACCCCCAGCAGCATGTCGTGGAAACGATAGCCGCCCTCGACAACGGCGTTGTAGAGCTCGAAGTCCCGTTCGGAGACCCAGGACAAGCGCGGCGGGTGGTAACGCATGAAGCCGTGACAAAAGTGGTCGATGCCGTCGAAGTAGACCGCGCTGAAGTCCCAGGGCGCCTCGCGCAGGGCCAGGACGGCGGCGGCCTGAATTGAGGCGGTCTCGGCGAGGATGCGCGACAGCATCTCCAGGCGCGGGTCGGCCGGCTGGTCGATCTCGGCGGCGCGCGCAATGAAGGGCAGCACATCCTCGGCCTGGATCTCGCCCGGGTGCACCCGGCACTCCTCCAGGCGACTGCGCCAGGCATCGGGGTGGACGGTGCCCGCCGCCAATGGCCGCGGGGCCGTGGCCGGGCCGCTGACATGCTGGAAGCGATTGCTGACCATGACGCCATTGATGGGCTCGGCCGGGTGGCTCGGCCACCAGCCCACGACGTTGCAGCGTAAGCCACTCTGCGAAAGGATATTCCAGATCGCCTTAGTGGTCCTACCGAGGTTCGTGATCGGCTGTACGTTGGCCCCGTCTGGGGTCGGCTCGGTGAAGCCGTGCACGCCATGCTTGTAGGCGCGCTTGCCGGTGGCGATGGAGGTCCACAGCATCGGGCTGAGCATGGGCTCGAGGGTGCGCAGGTTGCCGCTGGCGCTGCCGTCGAGAAAGCGCTTGAGGGCCGGCATTTTGCCGGCCGCGAGC
>CAILUI010000455.1 GCA_903837355.1 uncultured Victivallales bacterium | reverse complement strand
TGTTCCTCCTGGGTTGAGAGATCCGGCCACGAGGGCCGCGACATCGCTATTCTCTTCACGCATGGGCATCAGACAGTGGAGTCCGGGACGCTCCCCGGTACAGAGCCAGGGCGAGCAATCCGGCGGCAAACGCAGGGTCAGGAACCCGGCTTCCAGGCATTCCAACAGGTAGCTCCCGTTGACCGCCTGGACCTGAATCGCTTCGGCGTGACAGCGGCTGTTGGCGAGCACGACCTGGCCGCGCCCGCCACCGGCATCGACCGCGCCGCTCACCAGCACGGGCGCTCCGCCGGGCACGGCGCAAAGATGGACCACGGAGTTGTGCTGGGTCGTCAGGCGCGGGATCGCCGAGCGCACCAGCGCCAGATCCGCCGCCGCGATCTCGACAGTGGCGACGAACTGGCCCACGTCCTGTGGGATCACCACGCCGTAGTTCGGATACTGGCCATCGACACCGCGTCCCTGATAGTGCCAGTGCCCGCAGGTGATGTCAAGATACGTACGCTCTGCGGCGATAGTGATGCCGAGGGTGCCATCGGCGCCTTCGAGAACGCCGTTGGCCAGGAGCTTCGAAGGCGGCATGATGATGTCCTGTCCCAACGACAACGCATCGAGGCGCAACTGGGTCAGGCGCCGGCCGTCGGTGGCCACAAGCGAGCGGGCTTCCTCATGCCAGAAGACGCCGTTGGTCACCGCCCGCGTCGGGTCCTCCGAGGCGAACGGCAACGCTGTGCGGAAGGCTTTGAGAAAGGCGCCCACATCGACCGGCATAGTGGCCACGGGAACCAGTGTCTCGGGAAACTCGGCAACCGGCATGAGATCGATCCGGCTGCGGATGTCCCGACCGCTGACCTGCATCACGAGGTCGAGGCGCGAGGGTTCGCCGGGCAACGCCGCGAGCATAGCCGCATCGCCCCGGCCCATATCTTTGGCGAGACTGCGCAGTTCGTTGAAGGGGCAGAGGAACACGTCGGGGCCACTGTCGGTCGCGGCGGTGCCGGGGAGTGCGAGAGTGAGAGTCTCATCCATGTTGGTGGCTGTGACTTCGGCATCGTTGTCGCCGGTGCGCCGGAAGCGCACCTGGTCCAGCACGGGCAGAGCCGAGCCGCGGCCGGGGATGATCTTGGCCATAGCGCGGGTCAGACGGTGCAGGTGGGACTGAGAGAGAGTGAGCTGCATGGGAAGGAATCTCCTTGGGTGAAGGGGTTGGTCATCGGACGAACAGGCGGCTGTCAAGCGTCAGCGGCTGCGGCGTCTCTGCACGAACCAGCGGATGCCGAAGGCGACCAGGATTACGGGGGCGAGCAGGATTGCCACCTTCGCCAGGCAGAACGCGGCCGTGATGAGCAGGAAGATGCTGTGGGCGACGACCGCCAGAAGCAGAATGCCGACGATTGCGAGGACGATGAGCACTGCGGGATGGGCCATGGGGCTCTCCTCTTGGCTGTGGGTGGATTTCAGGCGCGGGGAGTGTCGGACAGGTCCGGGACACGCGGGTGGCAGATGCTTCAGAGCAGGTTCTCCTGGCGGAAACTCACGAAGTCCTTCACGCGGGTTTCTGTGCGCCTGCCCAGAACCACGTGGTCCAGCACCTCGATGCCGATGATCTTCCCGGCTTCCACGAGCTGCCGCGTGGCGGCGATGTCCTGGGCCGACGGGGTAGGGTCTCCCGATGGATGGCCGTGTACCAGAATGAGTCTGGAACACGAAAGTCGGACCGCTTCCCTGAAGGCCTCGCGAGGATGGATTTGGGTACGGTCCGCCAGGCCCATCGTGAGCATGGCGTCGGCAATCAGTCCATTCTTGGCGTCGAGCAGCAGGGCATGCATCTGCTCCTGCTCGCAGGACGTCAGGACCGGCCGCATCAGCCGGGCGATGTCCTCGGGCGATTGCAGCAGGGGCCGCTGGGTCGAGACGTAGTTGGCGAATGCTTCCATGACGGCACGGTAGTCGGGCAGCAGGCAGGGACCGGTACGGGTCGAGTCAGGGCGCATGGGGTGCCTCCTTTCGGGCTCTCCGGGGGTGAAAGACGAGGCGCGGCCGCAGTAACGGGCCGGCTCAGGTGATTATGCCTTACGGGAGGGCACGATTTCAGGCGGGAAAACGGCAGGCAGAGGTTGGGGGCATGCGTACAGGGGCGGAATGCTGCGCCGCGGTGCCGGAAGGTGGTTTCCAGGGGAGGAATCGGGCCTGTCAGCTGGTAACGGTTACCACTTTGGGCCTCAGACGACG
>CAILUI010000454.1 GCA_903837355.1 uncultured Victivallales bacterium | reverse complement strand
TCGATCGAACCGTAGGGCGCGCCGCCCGCATCACTGCCACCCATCCGGCCGCCCCAACCTCCGTAGCTGCCGCCGCTGCCGTTGTCCCAGACGTTGCCGCCGTAGCCGGGGCCCAGGGTCGGAGCGTAGCCCATGGCGTCGCCCGTGATCCGGGCCCCCGCTTCGACCGTGGCGCCGCCAGCCTGGAGGGTCACCCCAGCACCGGCCCAAGCATCGTCAACCTGGCCCGCCGTGTTCTTGCCCTGGCACAGCACCGTAGCCGTGTCCGCGACCGTCAGCGCCCCGGCGATCTCCACCGTCGAACCCCCGGCGATGGTCAGGGTCGCGCTGCCGCTGACCCGCAGGTTTTGCGCCCGGTACTGACCTTCGACCCAGGCGGTATCCGTCGTGATCTCGACCTCCCCCAGTTCGGTCCACGCCCCCTCCGGCTCGCTCGCCTGCGCGGCGGATGCCGCGCTCAACAAGACCCAGGCACAGACCGCCACAACACCGGCAGACATCCGCTTCGAGCACATGCTCCGAGGTCCTCCTCCATTTCCGCGCTCCCTCGCGAGGGTCCACCGCCGCCCGCCTACCTGTCGGCGCCGGCACGGCCACAACGCTAGTACTTTACATGTAGACGGCGGTATTGCTATATGCCGACACTTCAGCCCCCGCGGGGCAGTACGCACCGGAGGGCGGGGATCCGGGTCGCAGAAGCACGTCCCACACTCTTGCGGTTTGTATGGCACCTTAGCCGAGTCACCGTAGAAGCCAGCGGATTGGCCCCGGCAGCAAGCGCTCCTCGCCGGGTCTTGCCGGGGCTTCAGGGGAGGGTGATGATGCTCGGGAGTGTTGTCGCGATGGCCCTGCTCTATGGCTTCGGCGCCGGCGCCGCGCCGTCGACCCTCCGGCCTCCGCGGTTCTGGCGCAGCAGCGCGCCGGGACGAAGCTGGTGGATATCACCTACGACGTGGCGGATGCGGACTCCCCAACCCTGAAGGTCACCCTCGCCATCTGCAGCGCTGGCGGCACGACCTGGACCGTGCCCTGCACCAGCGCTACAGGGGCGGTGGGCGGGGCAGTCACGCCCGGCGCGGCCAAGGCCGTCATCTGGGACGCGGGCGCGGACTGGAATGGCCAGTGGTCGGAGCGCATGCGGGTAAAGAGCGCGGTGGACGGAACCTCGTTCATGGGGAAGCTCAGGGAGAAGGCCGGCCTCACGACCCTCGATCTGCCCCCACCGAGGCGCAGTGGGAGTACGCCTGCCGGGCCGGCACCACATCGGCTTCCGGCTCGCCCTGCCCGCAGGTCAGCAATGAGCACGTGTGAGGACGGAACCCGGTTGTGGCGTAGGCCCGCTTCCGGCGGTCCCGCAGGCGGGCTGGGCGGAGGGAGAGCAGATGGACAGAGAGTACTGACCAAACGGATGGACTCCGCGGGGTGAGCAGATGAGAGAGGCGTGGGGCTACCTGACCACACTACTGGCCGCGCTGGCCATCCTGGGCGGGGGAGCGCCGCCGGCTTGGGCCGGGGCGCACGCGGCCATCTCGCCTGGGTTCGCCGTGGACACGCGGGAGGCGGTGGCCAAGCCAACCGGTCATGCCCCGACGTGGTGACCTGAGGCCAGCAGCAGCCTATGTACCCTCACCACGTTAGTGTTTGCCCGTAGCCCGTACCGGAGAAGTCCTGTAACGTTCCCCAGTTGCCCGCCTGCGGCAACACCGTGGCCCGCAGGCGGAGGGCGCCGGCGGCAGGATCGGCCGGGTCGCCGGCCAGGCTCAGCACCGTGGCCTCGCCACTGCGCCGGCCGCGAACGTTGAAGGCGTAGTGGACGCCGTTGGACAGGGTCAGCAGGGCCGTACCGGTGAGGCTGCGGCTGTCCTGCCCCAGTTGCAGGGCCAGGGTCCAGGAGCCGTCCATGGGCGCCGAGATGGGCAGGGCCAGCAGTTCGGCGACCGGCGTCGTGACCCCACTGACTCTCACGCTGCCGGTCATGGGGCCGCTGAGTTGCCGCGTCGCGGCCGCCAGGCTCAGCTTCAGGGCCAGGTTCACGCGGGTGTTCCCGGCGGCGTCGGCACCCTGCACGGCAAGCGTCGCCAGCGGGGCGCCGCTGACGGCCCTGACGCTGCCACGAATGGGCATCGTGACCGCGGTCGCCTTCGCCACGGTGTAGGTGGCGCTGCCGGTCAGCCTGCCCCGCGCGTCATGCACGAGGCTCATGGCCAACGGGTTGCCGGCCACGGTCAGGGCATAGCTTCCGGTCAGATCCCACAGCCCCCGTCCGGCCGCCGCCTGCACGACGTCGGTCACTGCCAGGAACTCCCCCACGGGCGAGGCCAGCGTGCTGGGCACAGACAGCGCGCTGGCCGGATCGGTACCGGCGCGGTACTCATGCAGGGTGGAGGCGCCATCACCGTCGAAGTCAGCCCAGGGCAGGACATCGGCGAAGCCGACGATGGCGTCGTGGGCATCAGCGTTGATGACGCGGGCCTCATACCAGTCCGGCACCCCGTCGCCATCCGTGTCGGTCGTCAGCAATGGCACCGTGGTCTGCGCCTCGGCGACGATGGCCTTGCCGACCTCGGTGAGGAGGGACCCAGCCTGGATCTCCGTGTTGCCCACCGCGTCGCGGGCTACGGCGTAGAAGGCGTAGGTGTGGCCGCGCTCGCCCGCGAATACCGCCTCGGAGCCGGTGGTATCGGTCTGCCAGGGCTCAAAGTCACCGCCGTCGGTGGCGACGTAGACGCTGTAGCTGGCGATGCCCGAACCGCCCACATCGTCCGTGCCGCCCCAGCGTACCGGGAAGAATGGCCAGGCGCTGACCGCCGGCAACGACCCGACGGCACCCTCCGGCGCCCCCGCGTCGATGGTGTTGACCCAGGCCAGAGTGTCGATCGGAGCATTGTAGTCGAAGACGATGCTGGCGTGTTCCTCGAAGCGCGTCCCGGTCGGCAGTCCGGCCTTGGGCTGGACGCTGTACTTGACGCTGCCGTCACCCTCGGGCGAGGTCACGTTCGGCGGCAGGAAGCCCGCCAGCGGGTCTTCTGTGGGCAAGCGGGTCAGCGGATCGATCGAGGCGAACCGCCAGGTGATCTCGCCGCTAGCCGCATCGAGGGCGGCGTCAATCTGCACCAGCAGCTCCCTGCCCGGCCGCAGGTCGACCGTCTCACTCCATGCCGACAGGCCCGCGCGCGGTGGCTCGACGGTGGTGGCGCCGAACTGCACCTTGCCAAAGCTGAAACTG
>CAILUI010000453.1 GCA_903837355.1 uncultured Victivallales bacterium | reverse complement strand
CTCGGTATCGTCAGCCTGGCCGGACTGCCTGTCGCCAAGGACGTCATCACAGCCGCAGGTCAGCCGGACTTTGTAGTTACTCAAAAATCGGATCGTTGATAATCAGGATGTTATGACTCACAGTGCGTAAGTTGGGCTAGTGCCCTTCCGCCGGCCAGGTAGTTGTTGTAGCCGTAGGCGCTCAGGCCCTGAACGGTGATCAGCGACATGTCGGGGACGGCATACGACGGGCAACTGAAGACCTTCCAGTCCTTGACCAGCGGCTGCACGGCGTAGCGCCAGAAGCTGCGATTGGCGTCTGCGGCTGCGGGGACGTTGCCGTTGAAGAGGAAGTAGTTGTCGAGCCCGTTGGTCGGATAGGTCTCACGGTTGTCATCGGTGTACATGATGACGCCGAGGGCAAGTTGCTTCAGGTTGTTGGTGCACGAGATGGCGCGGGCCTTTTCGCGCGCCTTCGCGAGTGCCGGCAGGAGCATCGCCGCCAGGATGGCGATGATCGCAATGACCACCAGCAACTCGATGAGCGTGAAGCGAGGGGATAGGCGGGCTCTCGGTCTCGTTTCCATGCGCGTTCTTCCTTGGGGTTGCCTCGGTTGGTGCCGCCGGACTACGGGACTGCTCTCTGGGTGCGTCGGTACGGGTGCATCGGGCCCGCTCCAGGCACTCCAAGACAGACTACGTGCGTATATACTGTATGACGGGCCGAGGCGCAATAGTGACGCCGCCCTTTCAACAGAAACACACTGAGGGACTGCGAGTGGCGAGCGAAGCGGATAGGGTTGAGCCGTTCGTCTACCTCGACTACGCCGGCGCCTGTCCCGTGTTGCCTGAGGTGGCTGCCGACCACGCCGAACTCTGCCGGCGCTATGTGGTCAACCCTCACGCCAGCAGCCGCTACAGCGACGCGGCTAAGCGCGCCATCCTGATCGCGGAACGGGACCTGCTCAGCGCTCTCGGCATCCCGGCGGAGGTGGCGCACGTGGTCTGGACGAGCGGCGGCACGGAAGCGAACAACCTGGCCACTCTGGGCGTGCTCCGGCAGACCTCGGGAGCACTGGCGCTGGTGGACGCCGGAGCCCATCCCGCTCTTGCCGAGCCCTGCCGACACTATGCGCGCCGCGAGGGCGGGCAGTTCCTCGAGATCCCGCTGACCGCGAGCGGTGACCTCGACCTCAGACGGCTGCCGGCGGGCAGCGCGACCGCAGCCGCCCTGGTGGCTGTGACCCACGTCAACAACGAGACGGGTGCCGTCACCGATCTGGGGCGGCTCCGAACCTGGATGCGAGAGCACGCACCGCAAGCCGTTCTCGCCGTCGACGCGGCCCAGTCAGGCGGCAAGCACCCGATCCCTTGGCAGGCGGCAGCCATCGACGCCCTGACGGTCTCGGCGCGCAAACTCGGTGGTCCCGCCGGCGTGGCCGCCCTCGTGATCCGCCGCGGGCTGCACCTGGAGCCGGTGCTCTATGGCGGCGGCCAGCAGGGCAATCTACGTTCCGGGACGGTCGATGTCGTGGGCGTCATCGAAACCGGGCGCACGGCCCGGCAGGTCGGCGCCGACCGCGCTGCCGAAGCCGCACGGATCGGCGGCCTCAATACCTTCCTGCGCGAACGGCTCAGCGCCTGGACCCGACCGACGCTGAGCCTGCTCTCGCCTCCGGCAGCCTCGCCGTGGATCCTGACCTTCGCCGTCCCCGGCTACGAAGGGGCCGTCCTGATGCGCCTGCTGGCCGAGCGCCGCGTCGTCGTCGCCACCGGCAGCGCCTGCTCCGCCGAATCGGGGAGGACCAGTCACGTCCTGGCGGCCATGGGAATCCCTGCCGCCTTGGCTCGCAACGTGCTGCGCGTCAGCCTGGGACGCGAGACCACGGCCGACCAGATCGAAACTTTCCTGCGCGAACTCCGCCAGGTGATCGACGCCTACTGACGAAACGAGGTCACAGGCGTCCCACAAGACGCCAAGGCTGTTAGGTACTCAGGCTGTAGACTGTTAGGTCTTACCTCGGGGCACGGTGCGTTTCCTGATTCGGGTCCGGTGTTGTAACCTAATAGCCTACAGCCTAAACCGCTACAGCCTATGGGTTTCCTATGGGACAGGTGTGAAATGATGTCTCTGATGCACGTCTGCCGACTGCTGCACCGACGCCTACTGGCGGCAGGGCCGCTGCTGCTGGCCCTGAGCCGGACGGCCGCGGCGCCCCTGCCGACGCCAGCGCGGGCGTGGTGGGACGACTTCCCGACGATCGTGCAGACGGGTGATGCGGCCCAGGCCGAACGCGGCAGCGCCGTCGCCTCGCTGTGCGGTGCTGCCGATGACCCCTGCTGGGGCATCTTCGCGCAGAAGGTCCGCCAGGTCTCGTTCCCCGGCCGCGTCGAAGCACTGCACAAGACAGGCCGGCGCGCGTTGACCTGGATCGAGGGCTTTGGCACCGCTGAAGCCTACATCGTACAGGTCAACCGCGACGCCCACGGCGCCTGGCTGCGCTACCCAGACGCGCCTGACCTGACCCGCGTAGGGTGTAACGCCTGGGGCTGGAAGACCTTCGATGGGACTGGCGAGGTGCGTTGGGTCGGCATTCACAACTACTTCGATCCCGAGGACTTTGTGCAGCCCTACACCCGCGAACACCCCCGCTACGGGTGTCCGGCCATGACCTATCCCGACGGCCGGACCGCCAGCGGTTACCAGCAGGGCCCAGAGGCACCATGGACACACCGGGTCTACGCTGCCGGCGGCGCCAAGAACGTCCTTGGCCGTGTCCACTTCGAGAACGCGGAACTGAATGCCACCGCCGGCACCGAGCCCGAGGCCATGCTGGCGGCCGTGCCTGACCCTGGCTACACGCCGGAACAGTGGGCGCAACTCCGGGCCGAGCGGCTGCGGACGCGCAAGACGCTGCAGGTGAGCGTCGGCAAAGACTCGGCCTGCCCGGTTTGGATCGACTACGCCCAGGCGTCGATCCGGCAGGCACTGGATCTGGGCGTCGACGGCCTCTGGGTGGACAACTTCTCGCCCTGGGACAGCTTCAACGCCAACCCCGTGGACAAAGCCTTCGGCGAGTGGTCCGTCGCCGGCTTCCGCGCCTTCCTGGCTGGCCTGAGCACGACGCAACGCGAGCCGATGGGACGGGCAGACAGCCCCGACTTCGACGTGCGCACGTACCTGCTCGAGCGTTGCCGTGCCTGGGGCGGCGAGCCGACGAACCTGCGACACCCCGCCTGGCAGGACCCGCGCTGGCTCGACGATCCCGTCTGGCGGGCCTACCTGATCTACAAACGCCAGACCGGCAGCGCGGCGCTGTCGCGCCTCTACGGCGTGGCCAAACAGGAGGCGCGGGCAGCCGGCCGGCCGGAATTCGCCGTGCTCGGGAACGACATCCCGCTGTTCTCCCTGGGCTGGGTGCGCGGCGACCTGGATATGGTCAGCACGGAACTGACCTGGGGCTGGTCGCTCTCGGGCGGAGCGCGCGGCCTGATGCCACCGCCGCTGGGCTCGTACGTGCCGCTCTACAAGCTGGCGCGGGAGCACGCCCGCAGCCGCTTCGTCAACCTCTGGCAGTACGTGCCCGACGAATGCCTCGGCAAGGAGGGCATCGCCGCGGTGCTCTACTACCAGGGCCTGGCCACGCATGCCCTGCCCATGCCCAGCTACCCGGCGCAACGCACCGCCGGCACCGAGAGCGTGGACGCCGCCTTCTTCCGTTTCGTCCGCGAGTCCGCCGCCCTCTGGGGAGCGCGGCTGCCCGTGGAGACCATCGGGCTCTACTACTCCTCGTCATCGCAACTCGCCGCCATGACGCCGGCCGGAACGCTGGACTTCAACGCCCAGACCCACGCGTTTGCGTTCTGGGGATGGGGCACCGCCCTGACCTGGCAGCACGCACCCTGGCGCGCTCTGCCCGAGTGGAAGGTGAACGCGGCGGAGTTGGCCGGCCTGAAGGTGCTCGTGGTTCCCAGCGCCGAAGTCTTCCCAGCCGAGGACGTACCGGTCCTCGAACGGTGGGTCGAGACGGGCGGCAGGCTGATCCTGGCGGGGACCTGCGGCGTCCGCCGGGGCGAGTTCGGTCTGTTCGAACGGCTCGCAACCGGCTCAACGCTCAGTCCGCTGACGAGAGGCACGGCCGCGGGGCTACCCATGCACCTGGGAAAAGGCAGCGTCCAGGTGGTAAGCCCCGACCCGGGGCTCGGGTTCTACGCTGCCGACAGCGGGCGCCCCGGCCTGTTGCCTGCCTTCGCCGCACTGGCCGGGGGCGAGCCCGATAGCACGGCGGGCCCCCAAGTGACGGCGCCAGGCGTACCGTGGAACGTGGGCCTGACCCTGTACCACGACCCCGCGGCTCGACGCCTTTTCGTGGACCTGAACAACACGGCGATCGACCTGGCCACCGACGTCATCACGCCGACCGCCGCACTGTCATTCCAGGTGACGGTTCCCGCGGCCTGGGGCAACGCCCCGGTCAGCGGCCGCCTGCTGGGGCCAGCCCCGATGCCGCACCTCCGCCTCCGCCCCACCGGGCCAGGCGAGGTGGAGGTCGAGGTCGGCCCGGTCAGCCTCTACGCCTGCCTGGTGCTGGAGGCGGGCAGCGCCCCCGAGTCCCCCACGGGGGGCGCTCGCTGAGCCTTGCTGGCACTCACTCCGCCAGCGGCAGCCAAGGCGTCGCGGCCGGATCCGGCGTGCAGTACGAGGCCAGGACCTTGTTGATACCGCGAGCGATGTTACGGCAATCCTTGGCGCTGTACCACTGGCTGAGCCCGATGGAGACATTGCGGGCGAAGAGGTCGTTGGCAACAGGGCAGTCGTCGTCATGGTACTCGACGCGACCGCCGCGTTCAGCGTAGAGCGGGCAGGAGAAGGGACAGCCGTCAGCCGTGGCGCTGGTCTTCAGCGTCACCGGGAACATGAAGCGGCTCAGGTGCCAGTCGGGGACGTCACTGTGGCCACGGATACCGGCGGGGATGTTCTCCGCGCGCAGGGCTTCGACGATGCGGCTGCCGAGTTCGATCGTCTCCGGATAGAAGCGCAGCGAGTAACCCACTTCGCCAGCCGGATCGACCAGCCGCTGCGGGACGATCTCGCGGCACGGCTGCAGATCGCGCAGGATCCTGAGCTTGACCTGACTGAAACGCTTGACCGTGGCGGGCATCTTGCGCAGTTGGACGACATCGACGGCAGCTTCGAGTTCGGAAAGCCGGTAGTTGGTGCCGCAGAAGAGCTCGCCCGCATAGCGCGGCAGAGCAAAACGGGTGGGGCGCCAGAGGCCGCCGCATTCGACGACCTGGTTGGTGCGCTCCCACAGGCGCTTGCTGTTGGTCAGCACCAGGCCCCCTTCGCCCCCGCCGACGATCTTGTACGCCGAAATGCTGAAGCAGCCCAGGTCGCCGAAGGTCCCGACCAGGCGCCCGTTGACCGAGCCCCCGCACGACTGCGCACAGTCCTCGACAACCTTCAGTTTGTGCGTGCGCGCAATCTTCATGATGGCAGGCATATCGCAGACACCGCCCATGAAGTGCGTCGGAGCCAGGGCCACCGTACGCTTCGTGATCAGCGGCCCAATCTTGGCCGGGTCCATCATCAGCGTGGCATCGACGTCGCAGAACACGGGGATGCCCTTGGCCTGGACGACGGCGGCACTGGTGGCGAAGAAACCGATGGACGGGCAGATGACTTCCGTACCGGGCCCCACGCCGGCCGCCACGAAGGCGGCATGCAGGGCACCGGTGCCGCTGCTCGTGGCTACCGCGTAGTCGACCTTGAAGATCCCGCGGGCCGCCCGCTCATAGGCCTGAACCTTAGTCTCTTTCAGGTTCGAGTAGTAGTTGGCCAGGAACGGCCCGTCACCCAGTCCGTCCTCCTCGGCCGAGGCGCGGATCTTGGCCAGGGCGGCGGCCGAGAAGCCAAAGCGCTCGGCGATCGACATGAACTCATCGACGCCGATCTTGGGCTTACCTTTGCCCTCGATGCGGGTCACGGCGCGCATGCCGCCGTTGAGCGCCAAGTGCTGTTCGAGTCGCTGTTTAGACATGCTCGGGCACTCCGTTTCGCAGCCGGCCGCAAGGGATAGCGCCAGCGTCTGGCACTGGCCTGTACCATACTCTGCAGTCGCTGACCGCCAACCCCTCAGCGCATTTCCGCAGGCCGCCGGCAGGGCCGCACCCACGGCCCGCCGAGAGCAAGACGTCTCACGTCCATGGCGAGAAGTCCCTGGCGGCGGGGATCCGGTTCCAGGGCTGGGAGCGAGGACTGCTCATCTATTTCCAGGACTCAAGGTCGAACGCGGCCAGCGAGGTCAGCACCAGGTCGGCCGCCGTCAGATCCTGGCCGCGGGCAGCGTCTCGGCACAGCGCCACACAGCGCATACCGGCGGCCTTGGCGGCCTGCACCCCGGCCGCAGAGTCCTCGAACACCAGACACGCCGAAGCCGGCACACCCAGGCGCTGCGCCCCCAGCCGGAAAGCGGCCGGGTCCGGCTTGCCGATGGCTACGTCCTCACAGCCGACGAACGCCCTGATGCAGTCCCCGATCTGCAGGTCGGCAATGGTCGCCTCGATGCGCGAGCGCGTGCTGCCGGAGACGATCGCGACCGGGTAGCGCTGCGCCAGGGCCCGCAGCAGATCGATGGAGGCGTGGATGCGGATGTCGCGCTGTTGGCTGCACTGCGTATAGAGGGGCACCGTGACCGCCTCCATGGCCTGCCGTGAGGCGTAGGCGTCAGGGTAACGGGACGCGATCTCGCGGTAGATATCCGGCCAGGCGTGGCCGTACACCAACGCCACGGCCTCGGCATCGCTGATCTCCGCACCGCGCTGACGCAACGCAGCCGCGATGGCGTCGAGCCAGATGACCTCCGAATCAACCAGAGTACCGTCCATATCGAAAAGAATGGCCTGCAGCGTCGGCATGCGCTCTCCGTGAAATATCCCTGCACTGTAGCGTGCGCCGCGGCAACTTGCCAAGCCCGCACCCACCGCTACGTTTCCCGACCCGGTCTCCCGCGCTGACGGGCGCCTGGCCGCCGCTCCCCGCAGGCTGGCGGCAGGACCGATCCGTACGCTGGACATGCCTACTGGGAACCCGGAACACACCTGTCATATGCGAAACAAAGAGGCTGTAACTATATGGTCTGTAGGTTCTTAGATTACAACACATGACCCCGAATCCGGGAGCGCAGAATGCCCGAAGCAAGACCTGACAGCCTACAGCCTGAGTACCTAACAGCCGTGGCGTCCTGTGGGACGCCTGTGACCCCAGAACTTGCCGCCTTCGCTAACCTGCGTGACCGCGACCTGCGCCGGGAAGGGCGTTTCGTGACCGAGGGGCGCTTGCTGACCGAACGCGCCCTGCGCTCGACATGGCCCTTGGATCACGTCGTCTGCGTACCGCGCTGGGCAGACCATTTCGGCGGCCTGACCCAGGGACGCTGTCCGCTGACGGTGCTCGACGAGGCCGCGCTGGCCGCCGTGGCGGGGTTCTCCTTCCACCGTGGCGTCCTCGGTACGGGCCGGCGACCGCCCCTGCCCTGCCCGGCTGAGCTCGCGGCCGGGGCGTGCCTGCTGGTGGGGCTTCCCGAAGTGAACACCGTGGAGAATCTAGGCGCCATCTTCCGCTCGGCCGCCGCCCTGGGAGTCGACGGCATCCTCCTGGGCGAACGCTGCAGTGACCCCCTGGCGCGCCGGGCGCTCAAGGCCGCGGCCGGCAGCACCTTCACCTTACCCTTTGCAGAGTCCACGGACCTGCTGACGACGCTGCGCGAACTGCGGACAACAGGGTGGCGCATCAGCGCGTGCGTGCCCGACCCGCAGGCAACGGACCTCCGCGACTACCGCCCGGGAGCGCGCACCCTCCTGCTGTTCGGCAATGAGGCGGATGGGCTCGGCGCGACGTACCGAGCCTGCTGTGACGACCAGGTGACCATCCCGATGACCGCAGACATGGATTCTCTGAACCTGGCGGTAGCGGCCGGCATCGTGCTCTATGCCTTGGCCTCCCGAAGACCGCGGACCGCAGACCGCTAATCACCGCCCACCGCCCACCGCCCACCGCCCACCGCCCACCGCCTACCGCCCACCGCCTACCGCCCACCGCCTACCGCCCGCCGCCCACCGCCCACCGCCCACCGCCTACCGGCCACCGCCCGCGTCCCCCAGCGCCCGCGCCAGGTCCCAGCCTGCCAGTTCCAGCCGCCGCGTCGCCTCCGCCTGGCTGACACCGTGTTGCTCCATCACGATGCGCTCGGCGCGGTAGCGGAGCTTCCCGCAACTGACCCGCATGTGCGACATCGCGTTGCCGGAAACCCGGCCCAGGCGCACCAGGGTGGCGGTGCTCAGCATGTTCAGTACCATCTTCTGCGCCGTACCCGCCTTCATACGGGTCGAGCCGGCGACGACCTCGGGGCCGGTCTCCGGCACGATGCTGATGTCCGCATACTGACCGAGTGGCGCACCGGGGTTGCAGTATACGGCCAGGGTGCCGGCGCCCAGTTCCCGCGCCTTCCGGAGGGCGCCAAGTGCATAGGGCGTGCGGCCACTGCTGCTAACGGCGCAGACCACATCGCGGGTCGTCAGCCGGCGCCGGGCCAGGTCGCGAGCGCCCATTGACTCCTTGTCCTCGGCCCCCTCGCGAGCGCGGAACACAGCGCCCTTGCCGCCGGCCACGAGGCCCTGAATCAGCTCGGGTGGGACGCCGTAGGTGGGCGGGCACTCGGCAGCATCGAGCACGCCCAAGCGACCGCTGGTGCCGGCGCCGACGTAGAATAGCCGTCCGCCGTTCTCCAGGGCGGCGACGATACGCTCCACCGCCCGTGCCACCTCGGGAAGCACCCTCTGCACGGCCAGAGCCACGGTCTGGTCTTCGCGGTTGATGAGTTCAACGATCTCGGCCGCCGACTTGCGGTCCAGATCGGCGGCCGCCGGCAGCCTGGCCTCGGTGCGCAGAGCGCTCGTCATCCCAGCGGCGTGGGGGGGCATGGCGTTACTCCACGGAGTCAGCCGGCAAAGCGCCGGTCGATCAGGACACCTTGGCGGCGCAGGTGCTCCTGCAGCACGGCCACATCCAGACGCGAGAAGCTGCCAGCACGGGTGCGGCAGGCCAGGGCGGCGGCGGTCCCGGCCGCTTCGCCGGTGACAGCGCAGGTGGGAATGACGCGCGTCACATCCCAGGCCGGCCCGTCGGCGGAGATGCAGCGGCCAGCGGTAATCAGGTTATCGTTCACCGTCCCGGTCAGGCAACCGAGGGGTAGAAAGTAAACCGGGCCCGCCGAACGCCAGTCGCCGGTCATGCCGACCGCGTCCTCGAACCAGTGCCGGTTATCCTCCTCGCGCAGCACCACCCGCCCCTCCAGCCGACGCGTCATGCGGAAGCCGGCCACGGTCGGCAGAACCGCGGGGAAAACCGGACCGCCTTTCGCCTCGGCACGCAGCTTCGCCAGCCGCTCGCGGATCAGAACCCGCGTCGCCAGAATCTGCGCCGTAACATCCTCGGCATCGTCGCCCGCAAAGACGCGGATGCCGGTGGGCGTCACCCGCGGATCGCGCGGGAACTCCTCGCTGTTGCAGACGAGTCGCACCTGCTTCCGGTCGTGCGTGTAGAACCAGCCAGCAGCGACGTTGGTGCGCAGCGACACGGTGCGCTCTCCGGCGCGGGCGCAGACATCGGCGTCACCGCTGGCGTCGATGACGCACCCCGCCACGATCGCCGAGCGGCCAGACTTGTTCTCGACGACGACGGCATGAATGCGATCCCCAGCGCGGAGCACATCACAGAAACGGGTATCGTAGAGCAGCTTGACGCGGGACTGGAGGACCCACTCCTCTAGGTCGAGCACGTAGGAAGCGGGGTTGAAGGTTACCTGGTAGCGCGCGGTGCGGCGCTGTTCGGCATCACCGTTTGGCAACCAGCAGGCCGGCAAGGGGTTGAAGCCGTCGCGGACGGAGAGCTTCAGCAACTCTTCACCCATGCCGGCGATGACTTGGTTACCGTGTCCATCGCAGAGGGGCAGGTAGACGACGACATTGCCGAGCGTAGCCAGACCGCCGAGGCCCTGCTCGCGCTCGAGCAAGCACGCCGAGGCGCCGTTGCGCGCCGCCGCCACGGCGGCCGCCACCCCCGCGATCCCACCCCCGACCACGACCACATCGTAGGTGCCGCTGACCGGCAGACTGCGCTCGGCTTCGCGCAGCGTCGGCCGCGCTGCCGGCGCCCCGTCGGCAGGCGCCGGTTGGGCCTGCACTCCCGCCCCCATCGCCGCCCCCAGGACTACCCCCCCGGCCGCTGACATATGCAGAAACTCCCGACGTTGAACCCGTCTGTCCATACCTGCTCTCCTCGCGCTGGCAACGGGCACGCGAACACGCCCGCTTGGCCCATAATGTGCGCCCGCTAGCAGCGGGATGCAAAGCCCGCGCAGTGCCCTTTGCGGGGGCTGGAAACCCGGCTGGCGAGGGGCTATATCACTGCCAGTCCGAGAAACCCCGAGACCAGGAGTGCTCCGCATGCAGATTGCCATCATCCCCACCACGGGCGGGTCCGACCCCTTCCGCGGCATGGAAGCCGCCGTCGAACTGGGCGTCGAGGGCGTCCACATCGGCGCTACCGGCGGCGCTCTGGACCTCGAGCACAAGACCCGCGCTGAGCGCCGCGACATCCTCAAGCGCATCCAGGGCTACGGACTGACCGTCTCGGCCCTGATCGGCTGGGGGGGCCAGGTGGACCTCGGCGAGGAGAAGGACTACCGCGAAAACATCGAGTGGGGCAAACGCCTGAACGAAGTCGCGGTCGACCTCGCCGGCGGCCTCTGGATGGCGCATGTCGGCATCATGCCCGACGACCACAGCGACCCCCATTGGAGCCGCTTCCTCGATGCCCTCGGCGAAATCGCCGCCCACGGCCAGAGCATCGGCGCCACCTTGGCCCTGGAGACCGGACCAGAGCCCCCGAAGGTGGTCCGCCGCATGATCGAGGCGGTCAATAGCCCGGGACTCCGGGTGAACTTCGATCCGGCCAACCTGCTGCTCTGGCCGCCGCACATCGCCCAGCGCCGCGGCGTCCCGCTCGACTACGATGCCGCCCTGCGCGACTTCGACCCGGTCGAGGGCCTGCGCACCCTCATCCCCTACGTCGTTCACGCCCATGCCAAGGATTCCGTGCTACGGCGGGACGGCAGTCGGGACGAGGTGCCGCTCGGCACCGGCATGACCAACTGGCCGGTGCTGCACTCGATCTTCTGCGCCCACGGCTACAAGGGCTTCTACGCCATCGAACGCGAATGCGGCGCCAACGCCATGGAGGACGTGCGCAACGCGGTGACCTTCCTGCGCAGCCTGCCACAAGGCTGAGCGGTCGCGGGTGAGGGCACCCGCGCGTACCTTGGAGATGTACGGCCGCGTGCCCCCACGCGGCACCTCCGAACCGTACGGCCGCGGGTGAGGGCACCCGCGCGTACCTTGGGGATGTACGGCCGCGTGCCCCCACGCGGCGCCTCCGAACCGTACGGTCGCGGGGGAGGGCGCGCGCGCGGCCCTGGGGGCGGTACGGCCGCGGGCCCCCACGCGGCACCTCCGAACCGTACGGCCGCGGGTGAGGGCACCCGCGCGTACCTTGGGGATGTACGGCCGCGTGCCCCCACGCGGCACCTCCGAACCGTACGGTCGCGGGTGAGGGCACCCGCGCGTACCTTGG